>CAUTGT010000166.1:0-3932 GCA_963537735.1 uncultured Actinomycetaceae bacterium
CCGTAGCCGAGTTTGTGGGACGCGCGCGCAATCAGGTGCTCGAGCTGGAGGCACTTGCTGATGACGTCTCAGCGTACCTGTCGCGCCTCGACGCGGATCCGGACAGACTCGCGCAGATTCACGCGCGGCGCGCGGCTATCAAAGACGTTCTGCGCGGACGCGCTGCGGACATTGAGGGGCTCCTCGCATGGGCTGACGAGGCCCGCGCTCGCGTCGACGAGCTCTCTTCACCCGGGTCCGATCCCGAGACGGTCGAACGTGAACTGGCGGAAGCCCAAGAACGCGTCCTCGAGTGCGGGCACCGCGTGACTGACTCCCGCACCCGCCTCGCCCAGGAGTTGGCCGCGGGAGTCAACGAGGAACTCCACGCGTTGTCGATGCCGGATGCGACGCTCCACATCGATTGTGAGCCGACGAAACCGACCTCCAATGGATGCGAGACCGTCGTATTCCGGCTGCAGCCGCATCCTCACGCTCCCGCCCGGCCGCTCGGACAGGGAGCCTCCGGCGGCGAGTTGTCCCGCGTCATGCTCGCATTGGAACTGATGCTGGGGCGCACCGAGGCGTCTTCAACGTTCATCTTCGACGAGATTGATGCCGGTATTGGCGGGCAGACGGCAACGGAGGTTGGTGCGCGTCTGAAGAAGCTTGCGGAAACGCGGCAGGTCATTGTCGTGACGCACCTGGCGCAAGTCGCGGCTTTCGGCGACCAGCATCTCGTCATCGAGAAGAACGACGGGACCACGAAGGTGCGCGAAGTCAGCGGGGATGAGCGCGAGGCCGAACTGACCCGCATGATGGGTGGGGATCCGCACTCAGCTGCGGCGCGCCGCCACGCTTCGCAAGTCTTGGCCTCTGCCGTGTCACAATCGCAGGGATGAGTGAGACACTTTCAAAGGAATCGAGCGCGCGCTCCGGGCGGATTCGCATTGACGACCGTCCCAAGCATCTGGCGACGCGCCTAGAACGCGGCGAGATCGCCGTCATTAACGTTGCGGATCTGGACCGCGAGAGCGCCGCGTCGCTTGTTGCGGCCGGTCCCGTCGCCGTGCTGAACGCGCAGCCGTCTCTGACGGGACGCTCAGCCGCTCTGGGGCCGCGCCTGATCCTCGAGGCCGGCATCGTCCTCGTCGATGACCTGGGCCAGGACATCATGTCCCTGCGCGAAGGTCAAGAGGTGACGGTGGCAGGCTCTAAGGTCCTCGTGGACGGCTCCGTCATCGCGACCGGATCCGTTGTCTACTCCGACGACTTGGACGTCGTTGTCGCCGACTCGTCGGCGCTTTTCGCCGGCGTTGACGCGTCGATCGAGGACTACCTGGCGAAAGATGGCGCTACGGTGCTGCGTGGAGTCGACGTTCCCCAGCTCTGTGACCTCAGTAAGCGGCCGATCCTCCTCGTGACGGGCGCTGCCGACGCGAAGGCTGAGCTGCGGGCTCTTGCACGTTGGCGCTCCGAAGTCAGCCCGTTCGTGATCGCCGTCGACGGCGGAGCCGACGTGGCTCTGAAGGCCCGTCTGTCGCTCGACCTCGTCGTCGGTGACGCTGAACTGATGAGTGAGAAGGCGATCCGTAGGGCTCGCTCCTTCATCGTCCGCGTTGGAGGAGACGGTCTCGCACCCGGCGCAGATCGGCTCGACCGTATGGGCGTTGTTTACGATCGCATCGCCATGGCCGGCACCTCTCTCGACGCGGCTCTCGTTGTCGCCGCACATTCGACGGCACCCGCTGTCGTCACTGCCGGCGTGTCCTACGGGGAGGCGGAATTGGTAGATGTCGGCCGAGCTCTGGTCGCCCCCGCATTCTTTTCGCGGCTCGCGGTCGGTTCGCGCCTTATCGGTGCGCAGGCGGTTGCGGCGACCTTCCGCCCGCGTCCGCGCGGTTGGACGCTTGTTCTACTGGCCGTGGTCGCGGTGGCCCTGATGGGCGTCGCCCTGTGGTCGACTCCGTGGGGCAACGACCTGCTGCACCCCGTCACTTCATTCTTCGTCTCGCTGATGCACTCCGCAGGAGGAGCCCAATGATTAACTTCCGCTACCACGTTGTCTCGATCATCGGGATCTTCATTGCCCTGGCCGTTGGCGTCGTTCTGGGGGCAGGGCCTCTGCAGAGCCGTATCCAGGCCGGCGTCAGCTCGTCGGCAACTGCCTCGGCAGCGGACCCGCTGCTGGCCGCTCAAGCCGATGCGGAGGCTGCCGGCCTCAAGGCTCTCGCTTCTTCGACGCTCACCGGTTCGCTCAGCTCCGCCAAGGTCGCTCTTGTCGTGCTGCCCGGCGCATCTGACGATGACGTGACCGCGATTCGTTCGACGCTGACCGATGCTGGCGCGAGCGTCGTCGGGCGCGTGACGCTCACTGAGAACTGGCAGTCCACGTCGATGAGCCAGTACCGCACGACACTGTCGACGACCCTCGCGTCACATCTCGCTTCGGGGGCGGCCAAGACCGCTAGCGCAGATGGTGTCGTTGGCTATTCGATCGTCCAGGTGCTCACCACCACCGGCGCCGAGACCGATCTGCTGCGTCAGATTCTCACCGACGAATCCACGCCGATCATGACGGTTGACGAGGATGCGAATGGAAGCGCTACGGCGATCGTTGCGGTCGGACCCCGCGCGCAGGCCTCGGCCGTCTCTAACGCGACGCCCGCTGCGGTGACTCAGAGCCCGGATGCCTGGGTCGGCCTCAGTCAGGCCCTCGGTTCGACGAACGGCGTTCTCGTCGGCGACGCTTCTACCCGAGACGCGATGATTTCTCATGTGCGCGCTAGCGGCGTCACCGTCACGACGGTTGACTCGGTCGGCACGACACTTGCCGCTGTCGATACCGCGCTTGCGCTGTCGACGCCCGCGACGGGCGCCCGCGCTTTCGGTGTGGGCACCGGTGCACAGTCGGTGATTCCTCCGGTCAAGTAGTGCACGACGCTCTTTACCGAGGCCCCGGTGGTTCACGTTGACCGCTGGGGCCTCGTCGTATTCCCCGTCGCGCATGACGCGGGCCTATACTCAATGGCGTACTGACGAACCCGAATGAAAGCGTGATCATGCGTTTCCTGTCCCCCCAAGACGCCGTGGCCATCGAAGACCAGCACACCCCCCATACCGTGACCGAGAGCGAGACTGTGTGGAGCGGCCGCATCGTCGACATGGTCAAGGACCGCGTCATTGTCGTCGAAGGAAGCGATCCCGTCGTTCGTGAATACACGCGCCACCCGGGTGCCGTCGCAGTGGTCGTGCTGCGCGGTGAGAGTGGGGAAGAGGAGATTCTCCTGGAACGGCAGTATCGGCACCCCGTACAGGCTTCGCTGTGGGAGATTCCCGCGGGTTTGCTCGATATCCCCGGTGAGGATCCCCGCGTCGCAGCGGAGCGCGAGCTTGCTGAAGAAGCGGATCTGGTTGCGGAACGCTGGGATGTGCTCGTCGACTACTTCACCTCTCCCGGCGGCTCGACCGAGCCGCTGCGAGTCTTCCTCGCGCGCGAGCTTCGGGACGCCGATGAGGCGTTCGACCGCGAGGACGAGGAAGCGACGATGGAGTATGCGTGGGTTCGCCTTGACGATGCGCTGACCATGGTGCTGGACGGACGTCTGCATAACCCGTCGGCGGTTATCGGTGTCCTCGCAACGCATGCCGCACGCGGTCGCGGTTGGGCCGGTTTGCGGCCCGCAGACGCCCCGTGGCTTCGCTCCTGATTACTCCCTAGGCCCTTAGTCCCGAGACTTGTGGGCCGTCCAACACTCCAGACGGCTTTTCGCAACGCCTATTTATCTAAATTGGCGTACACTCGTTCCCAGAGAAAAGCACACAGAGGCGCAGCATTGGGGCGTCGGAGCGGAGGACACGTGGCAGAAGAATCAGACGCCACTACTCGACAGCAGGTGCTCGATCTCATCGTCGAAAAGGGGCCGGTCACGGCCTCGTCGATTGCGAAGGTC
>CAUTGT010000167.1:0-3900 GCA_963537735.1 uncultured Actinomycetaceae bacterium
ATCAGCATGATGCCCGGCGGCATCCACACCGCCATGTCGGAGACAAAGCGCGAATCGCGCAGCGGCTCCAGGATCTTGAACGGCAGAGCGCGCAACGTAAAGTCGATGACGAAGGTGATCGCCAGGAGGGCCAGCAGGTAGCCCAGCGTCGGAGTCACTGCGCACCCCCTTCGGACAGCTCATCTGCGGAGCGCAGGATGCCTCGGCGATGGAGGACGTGGCGAACCACCAGGCATGCGACGAACAGCAGCAGCGCCACCAGGAGTCGCTGGCCCGGCGCCACCACCATGGCCACCGCGAAGGACACGCCAGCCAGGAGGATCGAGGGCAGCTCGCGCCTCGTGCGTGCCGCGTCCAGGGTCAGCGTGAGGAACAGGGCCGTGAGTGCGAAGTCGAGGCCCTCGATCTGCGTGGGGATCAACGATCCTGCGGACACGCCCACGAGGCTCGAGATCAGCCACGTCAGGTTAAAGAGGACCTGCATCGCCAGCAGCCGAGGCTTCGTCCACCCGTTCGGGCGGGCGGCGGTCAGCGCATAGGCCTCGTCCACGAGGGCGTACATCGAGAAGAGGCGCGCGAAGCGGCCCTCGATGACGTGCAGCGGGAACGAGAAAGCGAAAAACAGGAGGCGGAAGTTCACCAGCAGCATCGTCACCGCGATGACTGCCAGCGGCGTATTCTGCGCGGCCAGGGTGACGACGAGCAGCTCGGCCGACCCCGAATAGGCGGTCAGGGACAGCGCCGGAGCCAACCACCACGGCAGGCCCAGCTGGATGACGAGAACGCCGTACGCCAGGCCCAGCGGGATGTAACCCGCGGCCACGGGCGCCGTAATGCGCAGGCCTTCGAGGATCTCGCGGCGGGTAGGGCTAGCCGGCACGGGGAGGTTCACGGTGCGCGGTAGCTTGGGCATGGGTGCAATTGTGGCGTGTGAGGCGGTGGGAGTGCGCGCTGGCGGGGCCGTGCGTGACGACTTGCACGCTCTCGCGGCGAGGGTGTTTCGCAGAGTGGGAAGGAGCCTCGTCACGTACCTGTCACATAGTTTCAAAACGGGAAATAGCCCTCGCGCAATAGACCGTCCGGTGGAAATATCGTTCTCGTCGCCGAGGAACACCCCCTCGGCGCTTCCATTAAAAACGCAGATCAGGAGCCCTCATGAGCGCCACTCACGCACGCAAGAAGCCATTCCTTCGACTCGCCACGGCCGCCGTCGCCATGGTCGCAGCCCTCGGTATGGCCGCATGCTCCGGTGGCGCGTCCACCTCCTCGTCCTCCTCGTCGAGCGCGCAGGTCGGCGACCGCAGCCCCGAGCAGATCAAGGAAGCCGGCGAGATCGTCATTGGCATCTTCTCTGACAAGGCCCCCTTCGGCTACATCGACGCCGACGGCAAGCCCGCCGGATACGACGTCGTCTACGGCGACCGCATCGCCGCCGACCTGGGCGTCACCGCCAAGTACGTCCCCGTCGACGCCGCCGCCCGCACCGAGGTCCTCGCCTCCAACAAGGTCGACATCACCCTCGCGAACTTCACCGTCACGCCCGAGCGCGCCGAAAAGGTCGACTTCGCGAACCCCTACTTCAAGGTCTCCCTCGGCGTCGTCTCGCCCACCTCGGCTGAAATCACCGACGTGAGCCAGCTGGCCGGCAAGACCCTCATCGTCACCAAGGGCACGACCGCCGAAGCCTACTTCGAGGCCAACCACCCCGAGGTCAAGCTCCAGAAGTACGACCAGTACTCCGACGCCTACCAGGCCCTCGAGGACGGCCGCGGCGACGCCTTCTCCACCGACAACACCGAGGTCATCGCCTGGGCGATCCAGCACCCCGGCTTCAGTGTCGGCATCAAGAGCCTGGGCGAGACCAGCTACATCGCGGCCGCCGTCAAGAAGGGCAACACCGCCCTCCTCGACTGGCTGAACAACCAGCTCGTCGAGCTCGGCAAGGAAAACTTCTTCCACAAGGACTACGAGCAGACCCTCGCCCCCGTCTACGGTGATGCCGCGACCCCCGACGACCTGGTCGTCGAAGGCGGCGTGGATACCACCTCCGTCAACTGACAGGTACGAGGCCGTGGCCCCTCCCGGGTCCACCCGCCGCGGGTGATCGTCCGGACCAGCCACGGCCTCGTCCCAGATTTTTCCTATGAATCTCGACATCCTGGCGCGATACGCGCCCCTGTACGTCGACGCCGCCATCCTCACCCTAAGGATCGCGGCTATCGGCATCGTCGGCTCCCTCGCGGTGGGCCTGCTCGTGGCCGCGATCCGGCAGTACCGGATCCCCGTCGCTACCCAGATCGCCGCCGCCTACGTCGAACTGTCGCGCAACACGCCCCTGCTCGTGCAGCTCTTCTTCATCTACTTCGGCCTGCCGCGCGTGGGCATCAAGTGGAGCGGCGAGACCTGCGCGATCGTCGGCCTCATCTTCCTGGGCGGCGCCTACATGGCTGAAGCCCTGCGCTCCGGCCTCGACTCGATCGCCACGATCCAGTGGGAGTCGGCGTCCGCGCTCGGCCTCACGCGCACGCAGACGCTGCGCCACGTCGCCCTCCCGCAGGCCATCGCGACCTCCGTGCCGCCGCTCGCCGCCAACGTCATCTTCCTCATCAAGGAAACCTCCGTCGTCTCCGTCGTGGCGCTGCCCGACCTCGTGTACGTCGCGAAAGACCTCATCGGCATGTCCTACAACACCTCCGAAGCGCTGGTCCTCCTGGTCGTCGCCTACCTGGTGATCCTCCTGCCCGTGTCCATCGCGGCCCGACTCATCGAAAAGAAGGTGCGCCGTGGCGGATTTGGGAATTAACGTCATTTTCGAGGGGCGCAACCTCGTGCGCATCCTCGAGGGCCTGGGCGTCACCGTCGGCATCTCCGCGCTGTCCGTCGTGCTGTCGCTGGTGCTCGGCGTGTTTGTCGGCCTCGGCATGCGCTCTCGCTGGCGCCCCCTGCGCTGGCTCATGCAGATCTACCTTGAGTTCGTGCGCATCATGCCCCAGCTCGTCCTCCTGTTCGTCGCCTACTTCGGGCTCACGCGCGTCGCGGGGATCAACCTGGACGGCATCACCGCGTCTGTCCTCGTCTTCACCCTCTGGGGCGGCGCCGAGATGGGCGACCTCGTGCGAGGCGCGCTCATCGCAATCCCGCGCCACCAGTACGAGTCCGCCTACGCTCTGGGACTCTCCCCGAGGCAGACCATGCGCCGCGTCATCCTGCCGCAAACCCTGCGCAGGCTCGCGCCCCCGGCCGTTAACCTCATTACCCGCATGATCAAGACGACCTCCCTCGTCGTCCTCATCGGCGTCGTCGAAGTCCTCAAAGTCGGACAGCAGATCATCGACGCCAACCGCTTCAACTACCCGACCGCCTCGCTGTGGATCTACGGCCTGATCTTTGTGCTGTACTTCCTCATCTGCTGGCCCATCTCGCTCCTCTCACGCCACATGGAGAAAACATGGCAGAACTGACCTCCGACCCGCAGCTGCGCCTCGTCGACCTCGACAAGACCTACCCCGGCGGCCACCACGCCCTGCGCGGTGTCTCCCTCGATGTCGCCGACGGCGAAGTCGTCGTCATCATCGGTCCCTCTGGCTGCGGCAAGTCCACGCTCCTGCGCACCATCAACGGCCTCGAGCCCATCAACTCCGGGCAGATCCTCTTCGACGGTGAGGACCTGGCGGCCCCCGGCGTCTCCTGGCCCGAGGTGCGCCGCCGCATCGGCATGGTCTTCCAGTCCTACGAGCTCTTCCCCCACCTGACTGTCATGGGGAACCTGACGCTCGCCCCCGGCCTCGTCGCGGGAGAATCGCGCGCCGACGCAAGCGCGCGGGCGCTGAAACTGCTCGAGCGCGTCGGCCTGGCGGACCGCGCCGACGACTACCCGCGCCAGCTCTCCGGCGGCCAGCG
>CAUTGT010000168.1:0-3900 GCA_963537735.1 uncultured Actinomycetaceae bacterium
TTTCGCCCACGCGCCCGCATCCCGGCTCGTCGGCGCGTATCTCATCGACCTGCTGGTCCTCGGGGCCCTGGTCGGCGTGACGTGGTACGTGCACTTCACGGCGTGGACGATCGGGATGATCACCGCCGAGGCCGTGGTTGCCTCCGCGCTCATGCTCGGCGCGTCGGGTCGGACCCCGGGCATGGCCCTCATGCGCGTGTGCCTCATTCGCGACGAGGAGGACGCGCAGACTCCGTCGCTCGGCGCGGCCCTGGGCTACACGGCCCTCGCTGTCCTCCTCCAGGCTACCGGTGTGGGCCTGCTTGCCTCGTACGCGATGGTCCACGACGGGCGGACGTGGCTGAGCGGCCCCACCCGCACCCGCTTCGTCGACCTGCGCAAGCACGCGGCGCTCGCGGCTGGCCCCGGTGAGTTTGAGCACTCCGAGCGTCCGAGCCGGGCTCCCAGCGGTTTCGATAGCGTTCGCGAGGGGGCCGATCAGTGGAGTGTCCCCGCTGCGCCGCTCACGCCCGTGCCCTCCTCGGCGCCGGACTATTCCGCGCCCGCTCAGCGCGCGAACGCCCCCTACGGGGAGGATTTCAGCGCGCCTGTAGCACCGGTGGTTTCCCCGCTGCCCGCTGCGCCTGTGATGCCGGCTGCGCCCAGCGCGCCAGCAGTGCCCAGCATGCCCGCTGCGCCCAGCATGCCCGCAGCACACGAGCCCAACGAGTTCGAGGCGCTCCTCGCGCCGCCCCAGGGCGCGCCGGATATGCATCGCCCCGCGCCTCAGCGTCCAGCGGCACCGTCCATGCCCACCGCTCCCGCGGTGCCTGCGGTGCCCAGTGCGCCCGCCCCGGCGACGCCGGCCGCTCCCGCGCAGGTTCCCGCCCCGCCTAGCTGGGGAGCTCCCTCTCAGCAGGTGCCCCCTCAGCCCGCCCAGGCCTCGTACGGCGGAGGAGGGCAGTACGCGGCTCCTGCATCCGGTGTGCCCGGCCCTCCGCCGAGCCGCCGCGACGTGCAGGCTGCGCAGCGCTCCGGCGCGTCCCAGTGGGGTGGGGCTGGCCAGTCGCAGTGGGGTGCGCCCGCGACGCCGCCGCGCACGCAGCTCCTGTGGCTCATCTTCGACTCCGGGCAGCGCGAGCTCATCGACATGCCGGTGACGCTTGGGCGAGCACCTGCGGCCGTCGAGGGATCGCGTGCAGTTGTCGTTCCCGACGCCACGATGTCGCTCTCGCGCACGCACATGCGACTGGGGCCCACGGCCTCGGGCGCCTGGATCGAAGACTCCTTCTCCGCGAATGGCACGCAGATTCGCACGCCCGATGGACGCATCATGGAGCTGACGGGTGGACAGGCGGTCGAGGTGCCCGCCGGTACCGAGGTCATCATGGGCGACCGACGAGCCACGATCGTCTTCGCCGACGCCGACTCGGTGCACTGACCCTGTTGGCAGGGTGAGCGCCTCACCGCGTTGATTCTCTCGGTGCGCTCATCCGGTCGTAGCGCCGATTTCTCGAATAGTCGCCGCCGCCGTCCCGACATGGGCGGCGGCGGTTTTGTAGGTGCTCACTCACGCCCTCATTTAACCGACTGGAAAATTCGTGTGTGCGTAGGGCCGATAGAACGTAGCTGACCGTTTGCGAGTGCGGAAACGCTATGGCGCTGCGCGGAATCGGTCGCTTGCGGGTACGGAAAAGGGCCGCCCCGGTGGGACGACCCTTTTCCGTAGCGCTAGGCGCTCATGCTCTTCTCAGAAGCGGGCAGCGTTGGACTGGTCCGTCGTCTGGTAGTTGGAGCGAGCCGAATCAACGGCGGAGGAGGTGCGGCGCAGCACGTCCTTCAGGCCCTCGAGGCCCTGGTTCCACTGACGCTGAGCAACGTCGTAGGCTTCCTGGGTCTGGCCTTCCCACGACGAGCGCAGCTGGTTCAGCGTCTGCTCGAGATCGTCGAGGCAGTTCTGCAGGTTAGCGGCACCGGTGTTGATGTCAGCGGCAGCGGCGTCAAGAGCGCCGTAATTTACCTGGAAATCCATGTCAGTCTCCTAATCTAATCTCTCACAGGCCGCCGAGCAGCTGGGCGAACGAGTTCTCGGTCTCGGACTCGTTGGCTTCCATCGACGAATCGGTGGCGCGCAGGTTGTCCGCGAGATCCTGAAGAGCCTGGTTAACCTTGGCGGCGTTCTCCTGCCACTGAGCCATCAGCGAAGTGAACTGCACCGATGCAGCGCCCTGCCAGGAGCTGCCGATGGTCGACAGGTCGCCCTCAAGACGCTTGAGGTGGCCGTCGATGTCGGCCTTGGTGGACTCAACCGCCGCGAAACCCTGCTTAAGGGCGCCTTCTGCGGCCCTCTGGTCTGCCATGTGAACCTCCATTTGTATGAGTGGACTCTCTCGCCGGAATGCGTGAGAGCATGGGGACACATGAATACTAACCATGTTTTCATCGTTTTTTTCGATGTTACGGAAAAATCATGACAAAACCTGACCGAGAATCTAGACTTACAGGGTTGTGTCGTGTAGCCAAAAACCCCATCACGCGGCATTCGGGAGGACCCAATGGCATCGAAAACATCACGAGGAGTGGCGCTGATTCCGCTCACGATTACGTACGGCGTTGACCGTAGTGACGTGACGCTTCCGCAGTCGATCCCCCTGGTGGAGCTGCTCCCTGGAATGGTTGAAACGGTGGGCGCTTTCACTGATCAGCCAACGAATGATGGCTTTGCAGTGCGCACGGCCTCTGGTCGTCTGCTCGACCAATCCAAGTCCCTGTCCGCTCAGGGAGTGCGCGCCGGCGCGGCTCTCACCCTCGAGCCCCTGGGTGAGGGTGCCGCCGATATGGTCTATGACGATCTCACGGAAGCGGTCGGTCAAGTCGTCGAAAGAGTGTCCACTCCTTGGACGCGTGAGGATGCTCGCACGCTCGCGGCGCTCGCCGCGGCCGGCCTCGTCTTCGTTGCCGCCCTCCTCCTGGCGACCACGCCCCCTGATGCCCTCACCGCCCTGGACCCCAAAGCCGTCACGAGCTACAACCTCATCGCCGGGGCCATCGGCATCGTCTCGGCGCTGCTCGTGACCGCGACGTCCGTCGTCATGACCCGAAAGTACCCGCAAGCAAGCGGCATCGCGCTGGCGCACACCGTCCCCCTCCTGACGGCTGCGGCGGCTCTGCGCCTGAGCCAGAGTCACTGGGACACCGCCGGCTGGGGCTGGACGGGCCTCGGCCTCCTGATCGGCGCCCTTGCCGTTCTCACGCTGCCCAAACGCTATCGAATCTCCATCGCAGCTCCCCTTGTCGTCGGTACCGTCTTGGCAGCCACCGGCCTCCTGGTTCGACTCGGTCAGCTCTCTCAGGCAGGCGTCTCCGCCATCCTCTTCGCCCTGATTATCGTGCTCCTTCAGGTCGCGCCCTGGATCGCGCTGGCTCACATTCCCGTGCGCATTCTGGACGCGGACACGACCGAGCAGATTCCCGCGAAGGGCATCACAGACCAGGTCAGCAATTCTTTCGTGTTCGTTGTCGCCTTGCGCTCCGGCGGGGCAATCGCCGCGATCTTCCTGACCATTTCCCTGCTGACAGCGCCCGAACCGCGGTCGGTCACCCTGCCGCTGACCCTCATCATGCTCGGCGCGGTCTCTCTCGTTCTCCAGACGCGTTCGATCCGCGCTCGCGTCGAGGTGCTTCTCGGTGCTCTGAGCGGCCTCATCGTGATCCTCGTGGCCACTGTGCTCGGAGCCTACGCTGACCCGAGGATGATGCCCTGGCTGACGCTGTCGGCTATTGCGACCGCTCTCGTCCTCGTCATCACCAACGTCGTCGGGCCTCGTGCTCGCCCGCACCTGACGCGCATCGCCGACACGATCTCCGTGCTGTCGCTGTTTGTCCTGCTTCCCCTGGCCGTCTACCTGTGGAGCTGAGTCA
>CAUTGT010000169.1:0-3884 GCA_963537735.1 uncultured Actinomycetaceae bacterium
GCGCAGACCGCTCAGATGCGTGACGCCCTGGCCAGCGCCTACGGCGTGGATGCGACCGAGGTGCAGTCCTCCTCGATCGGCCCATCCTGGGGCTCCTCGGTGACCACAAAGGCTGCCCAGTCGCTCGTCATCTTCATGGCGCTCGTCGCCCTTCTGATGACGGTGTATTTCCGATCGTGGCGCATGGCCGCGTCTGCGCTGCTCGCGCTGGTGCACGACATCGCCGTGACCATTGGCGTGTTTGCGATCCTGCAGGTCGAGGTCTCGCCCGCAACCGTCATCGGTTTCTTGACGATTCTGGGCTACTCGCTCTATGACACCGTCGTCGTCTTCGACAAGGTGCGCGAGCTGACCTCGGACGTCTACGAGCAGAAGCACTACACCTTCGCCGAGTACGTGAACCTTGCAGTCAACCAGACGATGGTTCGTTCGATCAACACCTCGGTTGTGGCGCTTCTCCCCGTCGGTGCGATCCTGATTATCGGTTCCGTGGCCCTCGGCCCGGGTACTCTGGTGGATATCTCGCTGGCCCTGTTCGTTGGTATGATCGCCGGTACCTACTCGTCGATCTTCATCGCGTCGCCCCTTCTGGTGACTTTCCAGGAGCTGTCGGCCAAGACCCGCGAGCACAACGCGGCCGTCGACCGGGCACGTCAGGGCCGCCACGCCACTGACACACCGGGTGCCTCAGCATCGGTGAAGGTGGCTCCAATCAAGCCCGGCAAGCGCCTGGGCAACGAGAACCAGCCCCACAGGAAGAAGAATCATCGATGATCGGTGAGCTTGGCGAGCGCATCGCCACTCTGGTGCGCAGCAACATGCTGGAAATCCCGGATTTTCCGGAACCCGGTGTCCTGTTCCGCGATATCACCGAGCTGTTTGCAAATGGCCCGGCATTCAAGGAACTGGTCGAGCTGATCGGCGCTCGCTACGCCGGTCGCATCGACGCCGTTGCAGGTCTTGAGTCGCGTGGCTTCATCCTCGGCGCCCCCGTGGCCGCCGAGCTTGGCCTCGGAATGCTGACGATCCGCAAGGCCGGCAAGCTGCCCGGCCACGTGATCGGCGTCGACTACGAACTCGAGTACGGCACGGCACGCATGGAAATGCACCCGGAGTCGGTCCACGAGGGACAGCGCGTGCTCATCATTGACGACGTGCTCGCAACGGGCGGCACCGCCAACGCGGCGGTGAAGCTGCTGCGTCAGTGCGGTGCCTCCGTCGAGGCCGTGGCCGTTCTCCTCGAACTCGATGCGCTGGGCGGACGCTCGGTGCTGACGGATGTGACGGTGGAGAGCGCGCTGCACCTCTAAGTGTCGTTTCTTGACAGCGAGCGGGTCCGGGATCTCCAAGATCCCCGGACCCGCTCGTTCGTCGCTATCATGGGGCCATGAGCAGCGACGACATGACTTCAGGATCCGCACTTCCCGCGGCCGGTTCCCGAGTGCGCTCTGGCCTCGTTTGGTTTGGCTCACGCGGACGCGCCACAATCCCCGAGATTGAGCCGCTCGTGCGCGCCCTGCGGGCGAATCATCCGAAGGCGGATATCAGCGTCGTCGAGCGGGCCTACCGCACTGCCGAGGAACACCACCGTGGGCAAATGCGCAAGTCCGGTGAACCGTATATCACCCATCCAGTCGCCGTTGCCACCATCCTGGCGGAAATGGGCATGACGACCCCGACGCTTGTTGCAGCGCTGCTGCACGACACGGTCGAGGACACGGACTACACCCTCGAGCAGCTCGCGGCTGAATACGGGGAGGCGATCGCCAACCTCGTTGATGGTGTGACCAAGCTCGATAAGGTGCACTACGGTGCAGCTGCCCAGTCCGAGACGCTGCGCAAGATGCTCGTCGCGATGAGTCGCGATATCCGTGTGCTCCTCATCAAGCTCGGCGACCGCCTGCACAATGCTCGCACCTGGCGTTTCGTGCCAGCTCAGTCGGCGGCAAAGAAGGCGAAGGAAACGCTCGAGATCTACGCTCCGCTCGCTCATCGTCTCGGCATGAACATGGTGAAGTGGGAGCTTGAGGAGCTGTCGTTTAAGACGCTGTACCCGGAGATCTACGAGGAGATCGACCGCCTCGTCGCGGAGCGGGCGCCCCAGCGCGAAGAATACCTGCGCGATGTCATCGACCAGATCGAAGAGGATCTGCGTCGTTCGGGCACGAAGGGGACGGTGAGCGGCCGTCCGAAGAGCCACTATTCGATCTACCAGAAGATGATCGTGCGCGGAAAGGCGTTCGATGAGGTCTTTGACCTGGTGGCTGTGCGTGTCCTGGTGGAGTCGATCAAGGATTGCTACGGCGTGCTCGGGGCGTTGCACGGACGCTGGAACCCGATTCCAGGCCGTTTCAAAGACTACATTGCGATGCCGAAGTTTAATCTCTACCAGTCGCTGCATACGACGGTCATCGGCCCTGGCGGTAAGCCGGTGGAGATTCAGATCCGTACCTTCGACATGCATGAGCGCGCTGAGCACGGCGTCGCCGCGCACTGGAAGTACAAGCAGAACCCTAATGCTTCGAGTGGCGATGCTGATCGCATGAGTTCTGACGAGCAGGCGAACTGGCTGCGCGCTTTGGTCGAGATGGAGCGCGAGACGGGGGATCCTGAGGAGTTCCTCGATTCGTTGCGCTACGAGATCGCTGGCGACGAGGTCTACGTTTTTACGCCGAAGGGTCAGGTCATCGTGTTGCCGGCGCGTTCGACGCCCGTCGACTTCGCCTACGCGGTGCACACGGAGGTCGGCCACCGCACGGTGGGTGCGAAGGTCAACGGCCGTCTGGTCTCTCTGGATACGCGCCTCGAGTCGGGCGAAACGGTCGAGGTCGTGACCTCTAAGTCGGATAAGTCTGGGCCTTCGCGCGACTGGCTGGCTTTTGTTGCCTCGCCCCGTGCGCGTTCCAAGATCAAGGCGTGGTTCTCGAAGGAGCGCCGCGAGGAAGCCGTGGAGGCCGGCAAGGAGGCGCTCGCCCGCGCGATGCGCAAGCAGAACCTGCCGCTCCAGCGCCTCATGAGCCATGAGTCGATCCTGTCGGTCGCGACGTCTTTCGGCTATCCGGACGTGTCCGGCCTCTACGCAGCTGTCGGCGAGGGGCACATCTCGGCGCAAAACGTCGTCTCCAAGCTCGTCGATAACCTGGGTGGGGGAGACGGCACTGAGGAGACGTTGTCCGAGGCCGTGACCCCCGGTTCCCAGAAGCCGCGTTCCGAGGCCTCGGGCGATGCAGCGATCACCGTCGCCGGCCTCAGCCCGAATGAGATCTGGGTGAAGCTCGCCAAGTGCTGTACGCCGGTGCCCGGAGACGACATCGTTGGCTTCATTACCCGAGGCCAGGGCGTTTCAGTGCATCGCAGCACGTGTGCGAACGCTGTGCGCCTGGGGCAGCTGCAGCCCGAGCGATTTGTCGACGTGTCCTGGAACGAGAAGGGCCTGGGTGCTCCGTTCCGCGTGCAGATCGAGGTGCGCGCTCTTGACCGTGGCGGACTGCTGTCCGATCTGACGCGCGTCCTGTCCGACTATCGCGTCAACATTCTCGCCGCCGCGCTCAAGACCGACGGAGATCAGGTCGCCTCCGGAAACTTCTCGTTCGAACTGGCTGATCTCGGGCACCTGAACGCTGTCCTATCCGCGCTTCGTCGGGTCGACGGAGTCTTCGAGGCGGTGCGCATCGGCGCCGATTCATAGACGAGGCGTGGGTGGCCTGCGTCGATTCGGGCAAAAAGGGTGTTACATCCGTCCCCTTTTGGGTGATGAGCTTTCCCTTGCCCGTTAGATGTGACACACTAGCAGTGTGTGTCACATCGGCACGCACTCGCGCCGGGCGTAAGCCCTCGTCTCAGAAGGAATATCGTGACCACGACGCCGATTCCGAATAACGAAA
>CAUTGT010000170.1:0-3878 GCA_963537735.1 uncultured Actinomycetaceae bacterium
GATCATGGCACGGGAGGTCGAACGAGCGACGGCGGCGGTGGCGCGCTCCATGTCCTCCAAGGTGACGGGCAGCGTCGAGCTGTGGCCAAGAATCACGTTGCCGAGCGAATCACCGACGAGCAGCATGTCCACGCCCGCGGCCTCGAGGATAGGCGCGGTGAGTGCATCGTAGGCGGTGAGCATCGTGAGGGGAATCCCCTCGGCCTTGGCGCGCGCGATGTGCTGGATGCGCACGCGCTGAGCGGAAAACAGGGCTGGCGTCTGCGACGAGGCAGGGGCCCCGCCCTCCGGTTGCGTGATGTGGGACACGGGAATCCTTCGGTGAGCTAATGGAGCGCGAGAGCGCATTCACGTCTTACAGGGTAGCGCGCCCGTGGATCCGGTGAGCTGTGAGGATAGGCGAACGGGTAGGATGGTGGGCGGTGCGCGTGATGCGCGCAGGAATGACCCCAGATGGAAAGAAGAAGGAAGCAGGACATGGCTGGCAATGCCCCTGACCTTGATCCTCTTGACGAGGCAGCCGTCAACGCAGTTCGTGAGGCCGGCCTCGCCGATATCGAAGCCGCGGATTCGCTTGATGCCCTGAAGGCCGTCCGTGCGGCGCTTCTTGGTGATCAGGCGCCGCTCGTGGCCGCGAATCGTACGATCGGCTCGCTTGAACCCGCGCAGCGTGGTCTCGCCGGAAAGAACCTCGGACAGGCACGCAAGGCGCTGACCGAAGCGCTCGAGGAACGCAAGGCGGTCCTCGCCGCTGAGCACGAGGCTCGCATGCTCATCGAGGAATCCGTTGACGTGACGCTGCCGACCACGCGTCGCCCGGCGGGTGCTCGCCACCCGCTCGAGACCCTGATGGAAGAGGTTGCCGACTTCTTCGTGGCGATGGGCTGGGATATCGCCGAGGGGCCGGAGATCGAGCACGAGTGGTTCAACTTCGACTCGCTGAACTTTGATATCGATCACCCCGCGCGCCAGATGCAGGACACGCTCTACATCGATGGGCGCAGCGTTGGTGCTGAGACCGAGGACGGTGCTCACCTCGTGATGCGCACGCACACCTCTCCGGTTCAGTCGCATGCGATGCTCTCCCGGGGTGTGCCGCTGTACGTGGCCTGCCCCGGCAAGGTTTTCCGCTCCGATGCGCTCGACGCGACCCACACGCCGGTGTTCCACCAGGTGGAGGGCCTCGCCGTCGATAAGGGCCTGACGATGGCTCATCTCAAGGGCGTTCTCGACCACTTCGCCAAGGCGATGTTCGGTCCCGAGGCGAAGACCCGCCTGCGTCCCTCGTACTTCCCGTTCACCGAGCCCAGCGCTGAGATGGATCTGTGGTTCCCCCAGAAGAAGGGCGGCCCCGGCTGGATTGAGTGGGGTGGCTGCGGCATGGTCAACCCGAACGTGCTGCGCGCCAACGGCATCGATCCCGAGGTCTACTCGGGCTTCGCGTTCGGCATGGGTATCGAGCGCACGCTGATGCTGCGCCATGGCATCGCCGACATGCATGACATCGTTGAGGGAGACGTCCGCTTCTCCCAGCAGTTCGGAGTGAATGGAAGGGGTAACTGACATGCCTATGGTTCCGCTGAGCTGGCTGTCCGATCACGTTGACGTCCCCGAGGGCACGGATGCGCAGGCACTCGCCGCGGCCCTCGTGAAGGTCGGCCTGGAAGAGGAAGAGATTCACCCGGCGCGAGTCACCGGCCCGCTCGTCGTGGGTCGCGTTCTCACACGCGTGGAGGAGACCGCCTCGAACGGCAAGATCGTGAACTACTGCCGCGTGGACGTGGGCGAGCACAACGATGCCCCCGGCACCGGCAAGGAGCCCTCGGATCTGCCGAGCCGTGGCATCATCTGCGGTGCCCACAACTTCGACGTCGATGACCTGGTTGTCGTGTCTCTGCCCGGGGCGATTCTGCCCGGCGACTTCCAGATTGCCGCGCGTAAGACCTACGGTCACGTCTCCGACGGCATGATCTGCTCCGCGCGCGAACTCGGACTGGGGGAGGACCACGACGGCATCATCGTGCTGCCGAAGTACTTCCCTGACCGTGAGATTCCCGCCGTCGGCACCGACATTGTGTCCTGGCTTGGCCTGGGCGAAGAGGTCCTCGAGATCAACGTGACCCCGGACCGCGGCTACTGCTTCTCCATGCGTGGAATCGCTCGCGAGTACTCGCACTCGACGGGTGCTTCCTTCCGCGATCCCGGCCTGCCCGGTGTCATTGCAGCTGAGCCGCCGGCCGCGAACAGCGACGGTTTCCCCGTCGTCTTCTCCGACGACGCACCCATCCGTGGGCGCGTCGGTGTGGACCGTTTCGTTGCGCGCATCGTGCGGGGCACCAACCCCAACGCTCCGACTCCGCGCTGGATGGTCGAGCGTCTCGAGGCTGCCGGCATGCGCTCGGTATCTCTCGCCGTCGACATCACGAACTACGTCATGCTCGATCTCGGTCAGCCGATGCACGCCTACGATCTGGGCGACCTGGCTGCCCCGATCGTCGTGCGCCGCGCCCGCGGTGGCGAGACGCTGGTGACCCTGGACGAGGAAAAGCGCGAGCTCGACCCGCAGGATCTGCTCATCACCGACTCGCCCGAGGGAGAAGGCTCTCGCATCATCGGCATCGCCGGTGTCATGGGCGGCGCCTACTCCGAGGTCGGGGAGAGCACGACCGACGTGCTGTTCGAGGCCGCGCACTTCGATTCCGTGTCCGTCGCTCGTAGCTCGCGCCGCCACAAGCTGCCCTCGGAGGCCGCGAAGCGCTTCGAGCGCGGCACGGACCCGCAGCTTCCTGCGGTGGCCGCCCAGCGTGCCGTCGAGCTCCTCCTCGAATACGGCGGGGGCACGGTCGATGCGGGCGTCACGGACGTGGATCAGCGCGGCGACGCCGTCGTGATCTCGCTGCCCGTCGGCGAGGCAGAGCGCCTGACCGGCGTGGCCCACACTCCCGAGCGTATCGCCGAGCTGCTGCGCACTGTCGGCTGCGTCGTCGAGGGTCCCGAGAACGGCGTGTTCACCGTGACGGCTCCGTCGTGGCGTCCCGATCTCACGCTGCCGGCTGACCTGGTCGAGGAAGTCGCACGTCTCGACGGCTACGACAACATTCCGGTTATCATGCCGGCCGCACCGGCGGGCCACGGCCTCACGACCGCGCAGAAGGCGCGCCGCCTGGCCGCCGCCACGCTGGCTGATGGGGGACTGGTCGAGGTCGAGTCCTACCCGTTCGTGTCCGACACCTGGGATCGTCAGGGTATCCCCGCCGACGATGAGCGTCGCGAGGCCCTGCGCCTGCGCAATCCCATGGCAGATGATGCCCCCTGGCTGCGCACCACGGTGCTCGATACGCTCCTCGACGTCGCCGGGCGTAACGTGTCGCGTTCCAATGCTGACGTCGCGATCTTCGAGGTCGCTAAGGTCGCCCGTCCCGCTGGGACCATTCCGGCCGATCTGCCCAGCGCTGACGAGCGTCCCTCCGATGAGGTACTCGCAGCCCTCGAGGCTGGTATCCCGCCCCAGCCCTGGCACATCGGCGGTGTCCTCACCGGCCAGGCTGTCCCGGCTGGCGTGCTGGCGAACGCTCGCGCCTACGACTGGGCCGACGCCCTTGAGTACGTGCGTCGTGTGGCCTCCGCGCTCGGCGTTCGCGTCGAGGTGACCCGCGCCTGGATGGACGAGGTGCCCGCGCACAAGGGTGCTCCGATGCCCGCTCCGGCAACGGATCCAGCTGCGGTCGCACCGTTCCACCCCGGCCGCGTCGCGCGGGTCTTCGTGCGTGCTGGACGTGACCTCGTGGATGTTGCCCTTGCCGGCGAGCTGTCGCCCGCCGCATGCCGCGCGTTCGGCCTGCCGGCCCGTTCGTGCGCGTTCGAGATCGACATGGATG
>CAUTGT010000171.1:0-3850 GCA_963537735.1 uncultured Actinomycetaceae bacterium
TCGGCGCCGTCCTGGTTGCGGGCGACGTACTGACGCACGCCCGTACGCTGCATGTGCAGAGACTTAGGGGTATCACTCATGCACCTATTGTGGCGCGAAAAGACCCCGCCCGCCCGGCAACATGCGCTGGGTGGGCGGGGTTCCTCGCAGAGCGTAGTGTCGGCTCAGCGATGCTCCTCCAGCCAGTTGGCGGCCAGTGCCTGCTCACGCTCCACGACGCGGCCCAGGTGTGCCACGGCCTCCTTCTCGATGCGCCCGCCCAGTAGCGGCACGCGCACCGACACGTTGCCGGTCACCACGCGAACACTTCCCGCCTCGACCGGAGCCAGGGTGGACGTGGCCTCTACGGATATGGGGGCGCCGTCCACGGTCACGGACGTGTGCGAGGCTGCCCCGGCCTCGTTCGTCTCCCACTCCTCAGTGAAGGAGATACGCAGATCGGACTTGACAAAGCGCGCGGCCGCCGCCGGAATCAGCTCGGGGCGCACGGTGCCCGCAAAGGACACGCGCTCGCCCTCCACCGACACGGTGGAGGATCCCTCGACCACGAACTGGCCGAAGCGTCGCTCCAGGTAGGCGGGGGTCAGGTACATGGCGACGACCTCCTCGACCGTGCCCGGGTAGGAAATGGACTGAGTGAACTGCATGGCTCTCCTTACGAAACGAGCGGCGCCGAAGCGTGTCCCGGCGCTCATTTACAACTAAGGTCCGCCCTCGCGGCCCCTCTCCCTTTAGAGTAGATGCATGCGTAGTCTCATGCAGTTAGCTGAAGAAGCATCTTCGACGCCGCTGTCGGAGCAGGACATCGATTGGCTACACCTCCTCCTCGCGGACTGGCAGGTGCTCGCCGACCTGGCGGCCGCCGACCTCGTCCTGTGGCTGCCCGCCGACGACGGACGCTTCATCGCGGCCGCCCACTGTCGCCCCGCGACCTCGACGACCGTTCACGTGGACGACATCATCGGCCTCCACCTGCCCGCCGCCCGCGAAATCGACCTGCGGCGCGCCCTGCAGACCGGGCAGGTCGTACGCTCGCCCGCCGCCCGCTGGGCCGGCACCTACTCGATGATGGAAACGTGCGTGCCCGTGTGCCGCGACGGGCGCATCATCGCCGTCGTCACGCGCGAGGCCAACCTGTCGAGTCCGCGACTGTCCCTCGGCTTCGAGGGGTGGACCGTTGCTGCGGCCGACACCCTGTGCCAGATGATGGCGCGCGGCGAATACCCCTACGACTCGACCCCGCAGGTCACCTCCCACGGCGTCCCGCGAGTCCTCGACGGCGCCGTCCTGCTGGATGCGGAGGGTCGCGTCCAGCACGCGACCCCCAACGCCGTGTCGTGCCTGCGCCGCCTCGGCATTCGCACGCACGTGACCGGCAAGGTCCTCGCTCAGGAGATCACCGAGGTTATCGGCGATGGCACCCTCATCGAGGAATCCATGGCGGTCGTCGTCATGGGCCGCGCCTCCTGGCGCGTCGAGATCGCGGCGCGCGCATCCACCGTCAGCATGCGCGCCCTGCCCCTCGTCAACGGTCGTAAACGCCTGGGCGCCGTCATCCTGACGCGCGACGTCTCCGAGGTCCACCGCCACGAGCAGGAGCTCATGACGAAGGACGCGACGATCCGCGAGATCCACCACCGCGTCAAGAACAACCTGCAGACCGTGTCCGCCCTGCTGCGCCTCCAGTCGCGCCGCTCCTCCGAGGAGGCGGTTAAGGTGGCGCTCGCGGAGGCCGAGCGCCGCGTGCAGGCCATCGCGACCGTGCACGCCGCCCTGTCGCAGAACGTGGACGAGTCGGTCGACTTCGATGAGGTCGCACGCACGATCGTGCGCATGGCGGGCGCGATCGCGTCCACGGACCATAGCGTCGAGGTCATCACGACCGGCAGCTTTGGCACCATTCAAGCAGACCAGGCTCAGGCCCTGGCGACCGTTCTCAATGAGCTGGTCGCGAACTCGGTCGAGCACGGCCTCGCGGACCGCGACGGTCTCATTGAGGTGCGCGCCGAGCGCGAGGGAACGTCCATGACGGTGACCGTCGCAGACGATGGCGTGGGCTTCGTGCCGGGCACGCCCATGAGCGGCCTGGGTACGCAGATCGTGCATCAGATGGTGCGCGGTGAGCTGAAGGGCTCGATCGAGTGGACGCCTCGCGAGGGCGGCGGCACGCTCGTGACGCTCCATGCCAACCTGGACCCCGCCTGATCGGGGCCCTGTGCGGGCGGTGTGAATCATCAACGAACGAGGTCGGGGATCCATCGCGGATCCTCGGCCTTGATCGTAGGCGCGGCTCGCGCCGGCGTGGTGGCGTGTTAGCAGCCTGCGCGGCGTGCGCGCGCGGCGCGGCGCTTGAGGGAGCGGCGTTCTTCTTCGCTCATGCCGCCCCACACGCCGGAGTCCTGGTTGTTGTCGATCGCCCACTGCAGGCAGATGCCCACGACCTCGCACTTGCGGCACACGGCCTTGGCCTCGGCGACCTGCGTAATAGCCGGACCCGTGTTCCCGATGGGGAAGAAAAGTTCCGGGTCTACGGTCAGGCATGCTGCCTTACTGCGCCAATCCATGATCTGTCTTTCGCTCCTCGCGTCCTGTGCGCCTGGGTCTCTTGTGCTCTTTTTCAGTGTCCGCTAGGCCATCTTAGTCGCGCAAGGTTGAGTCAACAGTGAAATGGAGATGTCACTATGCCTCTGCTCACGACCGACCAAAAAGGTGGGACTTAGGTATTAACTGACCCTACGGTCAGTTGGACAGTGGTTACGGTATCACCCTCGCTGATCACGCCGCAGGTCGACTCCCACCGTCGTGCCGTCAGGGCGAGTGGGGGCGTGTGGCTGTGTTGAATTAATGCGCGAATAACGTTGTGTGTGGGGTTGAGCGCGAGGACCCTGTGCTTGTCCCATCTGGTGATACGAGTCCACGCTTCTTCGGGAATTACGTCAGATATCTTTGGCGTTTCCCACCCGAGGTGGGCGTGGATGGCCTCGACGATCCGGGCGTCGTCCCTGCGTCCGATGATGATCCACGGCAGTGAGCGAGCCCAGGTGGGGGCGCTGTAGGTGGGGCCGATCAGGATCGGGGAGCGCGTATTTCTGACCATCGCTGCGACCTGCGACGGGGAGGGGATGCGCCAATCGTCCTCGGCAGCCAGGTGGTCGCCGTACAGGTGAACGGACTGCCGGGGGATGCAGGCGAGCCGCGTCCGCTCTCCCGGTCGCACGATGAGCGCGTGTCCCTCTCCGAGAGCGCGCAGCTCCCCGGGCGCGATCCCGGCGTGAACGGCCTCGTCCGCGTCCCTGGCGCGCACGATGCGCGTCGAGAATGCGCCCAATGCCGCGCTCGACGGGGTGAATCTGCCAGCGAAGGCGGCGACGATGACGACGCCGGCGCGCCTGGCTGTGGCCAGGAGTGAGGTCCACAGCGCCTCCGCCTGAGGAGCGGCAAGTACGGCAGACAGATATGAGCGCAGCTGCGGGGCATCCGTGATCGCCAGGACGGAGGGCCCGTGGCCGCATATGCCTTCGAGCAGGTCGATGACGCTGGGCGCGTCCACAGGCAGCTGGGAGGCCGCGCACTCGACCCTCTCCTCGCCGATGACGTGGAGAGGGTGGCGGGTGCGGTGTGCGATTCGCGTCGCGAGGGACAGCGCCCATTGCGCGGCGAGACGCGCCTCGTGCGCGCTGGCCTGAATCTGGATGCTCCCTCCGTCCCAGACGATGGGGTCGTGACGCTCGATGCCCTCCGCCAGGCCGAGAGACACGGCGGCACCGCCGCCAGGGAGTGCGTCGCGGGCCTCGTTCCCCTGTGGGGCGTGATCGGGAAGTGGCTGTGCGGCGGCGTCGACCTCCTCCCA
>CAUTGT010000172.1:0-3838 GCA_963537735.1 uncultured Actinomycetaceae bacterium
CTTCTCACCTCTGACCCGCGCCGCTGGTCGCGACGCCTGTCGCTCTTTCTGACGCTGCTCCTCGCGGTGATCTGCTACTCCTGGTTCATCCTGGGCGTGAGCGCCGTCGCGAACGCGATCGGTGCGACGCTTGCTCTTGTGTGGTTCGCTTGGGACCTGGTTGATCCGTCGGCGCGCGGCGTTCTCGCTCGCTGGGCGTTGGCGTCCGTGGGCTTCGTGGCCCTGCTGAGCCTGAATCCGTTGAACTTTCCCCTGCTGTCGCTGCGTTCGGGCCGCTCCATCGACCTGATCATCGCGGTTCTCTTCCTCGTCACGGGGCCTGTTAATCACCTGATTACCGCGATCCTGCAGTGCGCGCGCGGCCGCGCCTCCACTCCTGTCCCCGGGTGGATTAATGCCCCCGTTCTACCGGCGATGCCGGTGGCTGACGAGGAGGATGCTGATCGTGGCGCGGATGAGGGCGCGGAGCCCGAGATTATTTCCGGCGTGCTGCCCCTCTTGGGGGTGCAGTCGGACCAGGAGAAAGTGACGGCTCTGCGCGGCGGACGCTGGATTGGTCCGCTTGAACGTCTGCTCATCATCGTTCTGGCCGGTGCTGGCGCGGAGGTTGCGATCGCTGCCGTCGTCGCCGCCAAGGGAGTCATTCGATTCCCCGAGATCTCTCAGGACTCGACGGGAGAAAAGGCAGAGGAATTCCTCATCGGCTCGGTCTCCTCGTGGATCCTAGCCGCCCTCGTGTCGATGCTCATCCGTGTCGTGAGCGTGCACTGAAACTCGTGCCGCTAGAGTATGCCGGGTGAATAGCTCAGACCCCTACGGCCGCAACATTTTCGCCCACGACCCGCATCGCGACGGGCCGGGAGCGCGGCGTCCACGTTCGCAGGCCGTCCACGTTGAGATCGGTATGGTCCTCGAGGACGTGGCCTCGGGCTGGGTTGGTGCAGTGACCCGTGTGGAGAAGTCCGGCGGTATTCACCTTGTCGAACTCGAAGATCGTCGAGGAGTGCGTCGCTCCTTCCCCCTCGGCCCCGGCTTCTGGCTCGAGGGGCGCCCCATCGAGGCGCTGCCTCCGCGCCCGGCTCCCGCCCAGGCCTCGCCGGGGACTCAGGTGAGCGCATCGGGGCGGCGCATCACGAACTCCGGGTCTTTCGCTCCCGCGTCGAGCGGGCCCAAGGTTGCCAAGCGCTCGCGCATCTGGGTCGAGGGTTGCCACGACGCGGAGCTTGTTCAACATGTGTGGGGCGAGGACTTGGCCGAGGCTGGGATCGCCGTGCAGCTCCTCGAAGGTGTCGACAATCTTGAGGCGATCCTGGAGGTCTTCGGCCCGACGGACACCGCGCGCGCGGGCATCCTCGTCGACCACATGGTCCCCGGATCCAAGGAGTCTCGCATTGCCGAGGCCGTATCGGCTCGCTGGCCGGGCGCGGTCCTCGTCCTCGGCCACCCGTTCGTCGACATCTGGCAGGCAGTCAAGCCCGCCCGCGTCGGCCTCGAGCGCTGGCCCGATGTGCCGCGCGGCATCGATATCAAGCACGGAACCCTCGAGGCCCTTGGATGGGCGCACGCCGATCAGCGTGACATCGCCATGGGGTGGAAGCGGATCCTGTCCACCGTGCGCACCTACCGCGACCTTGAGCCGGCGTTGCTCGGGAGGGTTGAGGAACTCATCGACTTCGTGACCGTGCCCTGGGCGCAATGAGTCGCGTCGCTTCAGTGTGAGGTTCGCGCAGGGCGCACACCAGGTGCGGCCCTCATGTCGCCCCCGATTGGCTGCGAGGAGTAGCATTGGCACTCAGGAAGTAGGAGTGCCAGAACGGGAGGAGATGGCATGACGCGTAACAGCGCACAGAACCGCAGGCTTGACGTCCTGCGCGCCATCGTCACCCAGTATGTGGCCACCCGCGAACCCGTCGGCTCTAAGGCCATCGCTGCCGGAGGGCTCGGCGTCTCATCCGCGACCATCCGCAACGACATGGCGGTGCTGGAGGAAGCCGGCCTCATTTATCAGCCCCACACCTCGGCCGGGCGCGTGCCGACCGACCGCGGCTACCGCGTGTTCGTCGATCGTCTCGCCGAGCTCAAGCCGATGAGTGGGCCCGAGCGCCACGCCCTCGAGACCTTCCTGGCCGAGTCCGTCGATATCGACGACGTCGTGGAACGATCCGTTCGTCTCCTCGCCCAGGTGACGCACCAGGTCGCCCTCGTGCAGTACCCGGGTGCGCGTGTGCGCGTCCTCAAGCACCTTGAGGTCATCGCTTTGGCACCCGGCCGAGTCCTCGTCGTCGTCGTCACCACGGACGGTGAGGTCGGGGAACGCAGCCTCACCCTTCATGCGCCCCTTGACGACGCTCAGCTGCGCGAAGTGCGCGAACACCTGCGTCACCACTGCGACGGCGCGACCTCTGGAACCGCGCAGGCCTGCGTTGACGAAGCCACGGCCTCGGCCCGGCCTGAGCTGGTGGGAACGGTCGCAGCGATCGGCGCCGCCCTGACGGACGTCCTGAGCGGCCAGAGCGAGTCGAAGATCGTCGTCGCGGGTGCCGCGAACCTGGCCCGTGGTGCCCTTGACTTCCGTGACATCGCGCCCGTCCTGGACGCCCTCGAGGAGCAGGTCGTCCTCATGCGTCTCTTCGCCGAGGCCGACCCGGGCGACGACGTTCACGTGAGCATCGGCGCCGAGAATCCCCACGACGGCCTGGCCGAGGCGGCAGTCGTGACGGGCACCTACCGTGCCGGCGCAGACGACTCCGTCGGAGCAGCGCACCTCGGCATCGTTGGCCCCATGCGCATGGACTACGCGCGCACCATGAGCTCCGTGCGAGCGGTCGCCGCCTACCTGTCGCGATACCTCGCCTCCCAGCGCGGCGACTAAGCCGCCCCACAGACGTTGATGAACATCCCCCACGAGAAGAAAGAGCAGCCGTGAGAGACTACTACGAGGTTCTCGGTGTCGCCCGTGACGCCAGCCAGGACGAGATTAAGAAGGCCTACCGCAAGCTCGCGCGTAAGCTCCACCCCGACTATGCGGGAGCCGACTCCGAGGAAGCCTTCAAGGAGCTGTCCGTTGCCTACGAGACGCTCTCGGATCCCGAGAAGCGCCAGATGTACGACATCGGCGGTCCCGACGCGCTGCGCGGCGGCGGCGCGGGTGCGGGCGCCGGCTTCGGCGGATTCTCCGACATCTTTGAGGCCATGTTCAGCGGCGGCTTCGGCGCGTCCGCTGCGGGCCCGGCTTCGCGAGTGCGCCGTGGCAAGGATAAGCAGGTGACCGTCGATATCACCCTGGAGGACGCCGCCTTCGGTGCCGCCAAGGAGGTCTCTTTCGACACCCACGTCCTGTGCGACGCCTGCAACGGCTCGATGTGCGAGCCGGGTACGTCGCCCACGCAGTGCACCACCTGCCACGGCTCGGGCTTTGTCACCCAGATTCAGAACTCGCTCTTCGGCCGCATGCAGACGCAGGCTCCCTGCCCGTCGTGTCAGGGATACGGCAACACCATTGCCACCCCGTGCGCCGAGTGCTCGGGAGCGGGTCGCGTGCGCACGCGCCGTACCCTCAACATCAACATTCCGGCGGGTGCCTCCGAGGGGACCCAGATTCGCGTCAGCGGCGAGGCCGAGGTCGGCCCCGGTGGCGGCCCGAACGGTGACCTGTATCTGCTGATCCGCGAGAAGAAGCACCCCGTGTTCGATCGTCGAGGCGACGACCTGCACACGTGGATCACGATCCCGATGACCACGGCGGCGCTGGGTACCGAGTTCGAGCTGGAGACTCTCGACGGTAAGAAGACCGTGACGATCAACCCGGGCACCCAGCCCAACGACGACATCGTCCTGG
>CAUTGT010000173.1:0-3823 GCA_963537735.1 uncultured Actinomycetaceae bacterium
AACCCCGAAGAGGCCGGCGCCCTCGACATGGCGATCGAGCAGGCGCGCGAGCAGGGCGCTGACCTGATCATCGCGGTCGACCCCGACGCGGACCGCTGTGCGCTCGCGGTGCCCGATCCGGCCTCGGAAACGGGATGGAGCCCGCTCAGCGGTGACCAGATCGGCTCGCTGCTGGGCGAGTTCCTGGCTGCGCGCGGCCTGACGGGCTCGCTCGCGAACTCGATCGTGTCCTCGCGCCTGCTCTCGCGCATCGCCCGCGCTCACGGCCTGGAGCATCACACGACGCTCACGGGCTTCAAGTGGATCGCACGGGCCCCGGGCCTCGGCTTCGGCTACGAGGAGGCCATCGGCTTTTGCCCCGACCCGGGCAACGTGCGCGACAAGGACGGCATCGCAACCTCGGTCGTCGCCGCCTCCCTGGTGGCCGCCCTCAAGGCGCAGGGACGCAGCGTGTGGGATGAGCTGGAGCGCCTGGCGCGACTGCACGGCCTGCACGTGAGCTCGCCGCTGACCTTCCGCGTCGAGGAGATCGAGCAGATCGCCAGCGGTATGGCGCGCCTGCGCGCCCAGCCGCCGAGCGTCCTGGCCGGTTCTCCCGTCGTCGAGGTCTCGGACCTGTCGCAGGGGTACCGCGGCCTGCCGCCCACGGACGGCGTCCTGGTACTCACCGAGGCGGGGGATCGTGTCATCGCGCGCCCCTCGGGTACAGAGCCCAAGCTCAAGTGCTACCTCGAGGTGATCCTGCCGGTCGCCGAGGGGGAGCCGCTGCCCTGGGAGCAGGCGCGTGAGCGTCTCGACGCAATTAAGGGAGCTTTCGCCGAGATTATCGGCCTGTAGAAGCCCATAGGGAGACTCCGCCAGCGCATTTTCTGTGGATAAAGCCCTGCGTAAGGAAATAGATAACGCTATACTTGCGTATATGGCAACAAGCAGTGAATCGCTGGCGGAGACCCTGCCCTTCGCCGACCGGCCCGTCGAGAAGGCGCCCGGCCACTGGGTGCTCGCGCGCGCCGGAAAGACGGTGCTGCGCCCCGGCGGCCTCGCCCTCAGTACCTGGGCCCTCAAGCGCGCCGTCCTGCCCGGCTCGGACGTCGTCGAGTTCGCACCCGGCCTGGGCGTCACGGCCTCGGCGATCATCGACGTGGGACCCGCCTCCTACGTGGGTGTGGAGCGCGATCCGAACGCATCCGCGCGCGTGGACGCCATCGCCTCGGGCGTGGGGCGCTGCGTGAACGCCGACGCGGCCGAGACCGGACTGCCGGATGAGAGCGCGGACGTCGTCGTCGGCGAGGCTATGCTTTCCATGCAGGGTGAGAAGGCCAAGCGCGCCATTATGGGCGAGGCCGCGCGCATCCTGCGCCCCGGCGGCCGCTACGTCATCCACGAGCTGGCGATGCGCCCCGACGCGATTCCGGAAGAGCCCGCCACCGAGATTCGTCGCGCGCTGGCCCGCGCCATCAACGTCAACGCCCGTCCCCTCACCGTCGCCGACTGGCGACGCGCGCTCGAGGAGGTCGGCCTCGTCGTCGAAGAGACTCGGACCGCGCCGATGGCCCTCCTCAAGCCCGGCCGCGTGATTGCCGACGAGGGAGTGCTCGGCGCACTGCGTATCATGCGCAATGTCGCGCGGGACAAAGACCTGCGTGAACGCGTTACCACCATGGCGCGCACCTTTAAGAAATACGATCGAAACCTGTGCGGCGTTGCCATCGTCGCGCGCAAACCCAAGGAGAGCCAATGAGCCTGTCGCCCGAATCGAACACCGAGGTCCCCACGCCCATCATGACGGACCTGCAGGACATCGCCTCGATGATCCAGATCAACGAGGAAGCCACGGTCTCGCGCACCGTCATGCACGCCGAGGGCGTGCGCCTGGTCCTCTTCAGCTTCGACAAGGACGAGATCCTCAGCGAGCACACCGCCGCGATGCCCGTCATCCTGCACACCCTCGAGGGTGCCCTCGAGATCGAGGCCGATGGCCGCACCGTCGTCCTGAAGCCCGGTGACGTCATCCACTTCGGCACGCGCCTGCCGCACGCCGTGCGCGCGCTCGAGCCCTCGAAGCTGGCCCTGTACATGCTGGATCGCCGCGAGCGCCCCAAGGCCTGAGGCTCCGACACTGTGCGGCGGGCCCCGTCCTCGTGAGGTGATGCACGAGGCGGGGCCCGTTTGTCGTATCCGCGCGAGGCGGGCGGGGCGTCAGCGCCCCGCGAAGCGTTACCTCAGCGACGCCTTTCCGGCGCCCTTCGCGACCAGCCAGAGGCCGGCCTCGACGATGAGCCCAGAGACGATGAAGACGATGGGCACGGAGATGCGCGCGTCCATGAAGGTCGTGGCGGCTAGGGCGATGCCGTGGGCGGTGCCCAGGACGCCGCCGCCGAAGAGGATGGGCCAGGCGGCGCGGTGGGCGCGCTCCCATTCCTGCGAACCGGACTCGATGCCCACCAGGCGCAGCCCCAGGGGAGGACGGCACGCCCCGGCGCGCGCGGTGACGCCCGACGCGAACAGGTAGAGGCCACCCGCGATGAGAGCGACGGCGAGAATCAGGAAGAAGACGATTAGTCCGACGTGCACGGGAACCCCTCGAAAGATAAGCGTTTCACGGCCGTTTCACGAAGGGCCGCGCGCCCATTCTACCCGGCCCCGGCCTCGTCATCGCGAACGCAGCGGCGAGCGGCGGCCAAGCGGCGCGCCCGAGCCGGCCCCGCTCAGAAGTAGCAGGCGATCGGCCCGTTGGGGCCAGGCACGACGGTGACGGGGGTGTCGAAGATGTCGGTGAGGACCTCGTCGCGCATGATCTCCTCCGGCGTGCCCATAAAGGCGACCTTTCCGGCCTTGAGCGCGCAGATCTGGGAGGCATAGCGCGCCGCGAAGTTGATGTCGTGCAGGACGATGACGATCGTGCGCGAAAACTCGCGGGCCGCCCGCTCCAGCATCCGCATCATCTCGACGCGGCGCGCGATGTCCAGGTTGTTGAGGGGCTCGTCCAGCAGGACGTACTCCGTCTCCTGGGCGAGCACCATGGCGACGTAGGCGCGCTGACGCTGGCCGCCCGAGAGCTGATCCAGGTAGCGCCCTTCGAGCTCCTCCAGGTCGAGGAAACCGATGTATCGGTCGATGATCGCCTCATCTTCCGCGCTCAGGCGGCCCTTCGAGTGGGGGAAACGCCCGAAACCCACCAGCTGACGCACCGTGAGGCGCGAGATGAAGTGGTTCTCCTGGCGCAGGATCGACAGGGTGCGCGCCAGCTCGGAGGACTTCGTCGTGGCCACGTTGAGGCCGCCGACCTTGATCGTGCCCTCGTCGATGCCGAGGAGGCGCCCGACCATGGTGAGGATCGTGGATTTGCCCGCGCCGTTGGGGCCTACGAGCGCCGTGATGCCGCCCGTGGGGATGTCGAGGGAGACCTCGCCGATGCGCACCGATGGCGAGTACTGCTTGACGACGGAATCGATGGAGATCACAGGCGGCCCTTCCGCAAGATAGTGACGATGAACGCGAGTCCGCCGACGAACTCGATGATGATGGAGACGACGCCCTGCGTGTTGAATACGTGATTCATGACGAAGTATGCGCTGGCCAGGATCGCTGCGCCCAGGGCGACGGACATCGCGAAGATGTATCGGTGATCGTGCGTGTCTGAGAACTGGTAGGCCAGCGTCGCGACGAGGAACCCGAGGAAGGTCATGGGGCCCACGAGCGCTGTCGACGTGGCCATGAGGATCGACACCAGGACGAGGACGAGCACGGAGGTGCGCCGGTGGTTCAGGCCCAGGTTGGTGGCCGTCTCGCGGCCGAGCGACAGCACCGACAGCTGGCGCGT
>CAUTGT010000174.1:0-3815 GCA_963537735.1 uncultured Actinomycetaceae bacterium
GCCTGGCGCATCTGCTCCTCCAGGTCACGGATCACCGGCCCCGTGCGCCCCTCCATGAACTGGCACAGGCCCTCGGCGAGCTCACGATGCTCCTCCATGGAAATGCGCCCCACGCACGGAGCCGCGCACTTGTCGATGTAGCCGAGCAGGCAGGGGCGTCCCTGCGCCTTCGCGCGCTGAAACACACCCGCCGAACACGAGCGCATCGGGAAGACGCGCAGCAGCTGATCGATCGTCTCTCGAATCGCCCACACCTGCGTGTACGGACCGAAGTAGCGCGACCCCGCCCGCTTACGCTCACGGGTCACCTGCACGCGCGGGAAGCGCTCCCCCATCGACACCGCCAGGTAGGGGTAGGACTTATCGTCCTTAAACATGACGTTGAAGCGCGGATTGAATTCCTTAATCCACGTGAACTCCAGCGTCAGGGCCTCGACTTCGGAACGCACGACGGTCCACTGCACGGCGCTCGCGGTCGTCACCATCTGCTGGGTGCGCGGGTGCAGGTTCGCCAGGTCCTGGAAGTAGTTGGTGAGGCGGTTGCGCAGGTTTTTGGCCTTGCCGACGTAGATGACGCGACCCTGAGGATCGGAGAATCGGTAGACGCCCGGCGAGGTCGGGATGTCTCCCGTGCGGGGTCGGTACGTCGAAGGATCTGCCACGCTCCCAGGGTACGAGGCCGGGGCTGGGAGCGCCCGGCGCCCACCTCGGGCGTGCTCTATGTCATGAAACATTTGAATAATGAAACCAATACACGCGCGCACCACCTGTGGGCTTATACTGGACTTGGTTACGAATTGACCGATTCTTGACCTTCGAGTACAGCTCTCCCACAAAGAAGGACGTTCATGTTCACCTCCACCCAAGAGGTCGCAGACTTTATCTCCGAGCAGAACATTGAACTCGTCGACGTGCGCTTCTGCGACGTCCCCGGGGTTCAGCAGCACTTTACGATCCCCGTGAGCGAGTTCTTGGACGCCGCTTTGTCGGACGGCCTCATGTTCGACGGCTCCTCGGTGCGCGGATTCACCGCCATCCACGAGTCCGACATGAAGCTCATCCCGGACATCTCCTCCGCGTTCGTCGACCCGTTCCGCGATCGCAAGACCCTGGTCGTGAACTTCTCGATCGTCGACCCCTTCACCGACGAGCCCTTCTCGCGCGACCCGCGCCAGGTGGCCGCCAAGGCCGAGGCATACCTGCGCTCGACCGGCATCGCTGACGAGTGCTTCATCGGCGCCGAGGCCGAGTTCTACCTCTTTGACGACGTGCGCTACCAGGTCACCCCGCACAACACCTTCTTCTCCGTCGACTCCCCCGAGGCGTACTGGAACACCGGCCGCGCCGAAGAGGGCGGCAACATGGGCTACAAGGTGCCCATCAAGGGCGGCTACTTCCCCGTCTCCCCCGCCGACAAGTACGCGGACGTACGCGACGAGATGAGCCGCCTCCTCGAAGAGGTGGGCCTGACCATCGAACGCGCCCACCACGAGGTCGGATCGGGTGGCCAGCAGGAGATCAACTACCGCTTCGCGACGCTGCAGACCGCGGCCGACGACATGATGAAGTTCAAGTACGTCATCAAGAACTCCGCCCTTGAATTCGGTCATTCCGCGACCTTCATGCCCAAGCCCCTGTTCGGCGACAACGGCTCGGGCATGCATACGCACATCTCGCTGTGGAAGAACGGCGAGCCCCTGTTCTACGACGAGCGCGGCTACGGCTCCCTGTCCGACACCGCCCGCTGGTTCATCGGCGGCCTGCTCGAGCACGCACCCGCGCTGCTGGCCTTCACGAACCCGTCGGTGAACTCCTTCCGACGCCTGGTTCCCGGCTTCGAGGCACCGATCAACCTGGTGTACTCGGCGCGCAACCGCTCCGCGTGCATCCGCATCCCCGTGACGGGCACGTCGCCCAAGGCTAAGCGCGTGGAGTACCGCGTGCCGGACCCCAGCGCGAACCCCTACCTGGCGTTCTCCGCGTGCCTCATGGCCGGCATCGACGGAATCAAGCGCCGCATCGAACCGGCCGCGCCGATCGACAAGGACCTCTACGAGCTGCCCCCGGCCGAGTACCAGGACATCGCGAAGCTGCCCGGCTCGCTCGAGGCGGCCCTCGACGCGCTGCGCGAGGACCACGAGTTCCTCACCGAGGGCGACGTCTTCACGCAGGACCTGATCGACACGTGGCTCGACTACAAGGAGACCAACGAGGTCGCCCCGATGCGCGCCTACGTACACCCCTACGAGTACCAGATGTACTACGACCTGTGATCTAATCGTCACTCAGCGGCCCCCACCCCGATTAAGGGGCGGGGGCCGCGCCACAACCAGTAGACTCACACCGAACCTGTTGTTCAGTCTTTGAACCGACATCCCGGAGGACACGATGAAGCGCATGCGAGATGGCTCGTACACGATCAAGCCGAAGTACAAGGTCGGCGAACACGACATCGTTCCGGATATGCTGACCAAGCGCGCCCTCCTTCACCCCGACCAGGTGGCGGTCGAGCAGCGCTCCTCCGTCGGATCCACGCGCTCCCTGACCACAGCTGAGCTCCAGCGTCAGGTCGAGTACACCGCCTGCGGCCTCATCGGCCTCGGCGTGCAGGCCGGCGACGCGGTCGCAATCCTGGCCCCGACCTCGTACGAGTGGCTCCTCCTCGACCTCGCGCTGCTCTCGATCGGCGCGATCACCGTCCCGATCTACGAGTCCGACTCCGCCGCCCAGATCAAGCACATCCTCACCGACGCGCACGTCACCCGCGTCTTCACGGCCACCACCCAGCAGGCCGAGCTCGTGCACTCCGTGGCCCCCGAGTACACCGTGGCGGTCGACTCCTTCGACCGCGGCGCGCAGCGCATGATCGCCCGCGCCGCCACCGGCATCACCATCGAGAACGTCGAGCAGCGCCGCAAGACCATCTCCTCCTCGGACATCGCCACCATCATCTACACCTCCGGCACGACCGGAAACCCGAAGGGCGTGGCCCTGACGCACGCGAACTTCGTGGCTACCGCGGAGGGCGCCCGCCAGGTCCTCGGTGACGTCATCGATTCCCCCGAGACCCGCCTGCTCCTCTTCCTGCCCGTCGCCCACGTGCTCGCTCGCCTCGTCATGCACGTCATCCTGTCGGGCCAGGGCGTCCTCGGCTTCTCCCCCAACATCAAGAACCTGCTGCCGGACATCCAGGCCTTCAAGCCCTCCGTCCTCCTCGTCGTCCCGCGCGTCCTCGAGAAGGTCTACAACGCGGCCTCCTCGAAGGCGGGCGGCAGCATCAAGGGCCGCATGTTCGCGTGGAGCGCCAAGCAGGCGCGCACCTTCTCCGTAGCCTCCGAGAAGACCTTCGGCCCCGGCATCTTCAAGAAGATGCGCCACGGCATCGCGGATGCACTCGTCCTCAAGAAGATCCGCTCGGTGCTCGGTCCCAACCTGCGCTACATCGTGTCCGGCGGCGCACCGCTGGCCACCGACCTCGCGCACTTCTACGCCGGCATGGGCATCACCCTCATCCAAGGCTACGGCCTGTCCGAGACCACCGGCCCCATCGCCGTCCAGCACATCGGCAAGAACCCCGTCGGCGGCGTCGGCCTGCCCCTGCCCGGCAACTTCATCAAGCTCGCCAAGGACGGCGAGATCCTCGTACGCGGCCAATCCGTCATGCCCGGCTACTACCACCTGCCCGAGCAGACCGCCGAGGTCATGCCCGACGGCAAGTGGTTCCACACGGGCGACCTGGGCTCGATCGACCGCAAGGGCCAGCTGACCATCACGGGCCGCAAGAAGGAACTCATCGTCACCGCGGGCGGCAAGAA
>CAUTGT010000175.1:0-3812 GCA_963537735.1 uncultured Actinomycetaceae bacterium
TCCGCCTTCTTGGTCTTGGGGGCCGCCGCGAACTTCTCGCGCATCTGCCGCACAACGGGCGGCTCGAGCGAGGACGACGACGACTTGACGAATTCACCTGCTTCCTTCAGGTGACCCATCAGTTCTTTGCTGGTGATTCCGAGCTCTTTGGCGAGCTCGTGGACACGCAACTTTGCCACATTTCTCCATTCCGGAAGCGTCTCCGGTCCGGAGACGCCTTACTGATATTGCTGGCAGCTCATCGCTGGGTACTCATCGGGTGCCCATCAGCTTCCAACCCGCTTCCATTTTCTCGGCGTTGATGGCCCGTGGCCATCACTGGTGGTTGATCAACTCCTCCACGTCGTCCCACACGCCGTCCGTTACGTTTCCCGTTCGGAACGAGCGCGCAAGGCCGCGTCTGGCTCGGGCTTTCTGGACGCACCCCGCGTCGGGGTGGATCCATGCTCCTCGGCCTGGAAGAGTCGCCGTTCGGTCGAGACGAATCGATCCGTCCGGCGAGCGAACGATCCGCACGAGCGCGGATCGATGCGCGTGTGCGCCGCATCCTATGCAGGTGCGCTGAGGCCCAGGGGTGGGCACTGGCGGCACAGAATACGACACAATCCCCTAGCTTAGTCCAGCTAAGGGATTGCTCGTCTCAGATTCTATGAGCGACTTGTCACGTCGTCGGGGGTCGAGACGCGCGAGGCGATTGCGTCGTCACCGGTTTCCGTGTCGGCGTGGATGTCGATGTGGTAGTTCGTCAGGCGCGCGGCGAGGCGGGCATTCTGGCCTTCCTTGCCGATGGCGAGGGAGAGCTGGAAGTCCGGAACAATAGCCGTCGCAGTGCGGTTGTCCACGGAGTGGACGACGACGCGGGTGACGCGGGCGGGAGACAGCGAGTTGGCGACGAAGCGCGCCGGATCGTCGGAGTAGTCGACGATGTCGATCTTCTCCCCGCCCAGCTCGGCCATGACGGAGCGCACGCGCGCGCCCATCGGGCCGATGCAGGCGCCCTTGGCGTTAATGCCTTCGCGGGTGGCCGCCACGGCGATCTTCGTGCGATGGCCGGCCTCGCGGGCGATGGCCTTGATCTTGACGAGGCCCTGCTGGATTTCGGGGACCTCGCGCTGGAAGAGGCCGGCGACGAGGTTGGGGTGGGTGCGCGACAGGGTGATGCGCGGACCGCGCTCGGTGCGCTCGACGCCCACGACGTAGGCGCGAATGCGGTCGCCGTGGCGGTAGGACTCGCCGGGAACCTTTTCGCCGTCGGGCAGGACGGCCTCAAAGTCGTCGGAAACCTGAACCATGGTGGGGCGGCCGGGGCGCGGGGCCTGGACGGTGCCCGTGATGATCTGGCCTTCGCGTCCGGCGAAGTCACCGAAGACGCGCTGGTCGTCGGCGTCGCGCAGGCGCTGCATGATGACGGATCGTGCGGTCGACTGGGCGATGCGCCCGAAGTTCTTCGGGGTGTCGTCGAACTCGCCGATCGGGTTGCCGTCCTCGTCCTCGTCCATGGCCATGACGGTGACGCGTCCGGTCTTCTTGTCGATTTCGATGCGGGCCTGGGAGATGGCGCCGGGCAGGTTGTGGTACGCCTTAAGCAGCGCCTCTTCGATGGCGTCGACGAGGGTTTCGAGGCTGACGCCCTTCTCGTTCTCCACCATCCGCAGAGCGGTCATATCGATTTCCATGGTCTCCTACTTCCCCGTTCCAAAGTCGACGCGGGAGCGCGCCTTCCTCATGTCAGAATAGTCAATGGTAGTCGTTTCGCCGTCAACATCGATCGTTGCGCTGGTCTCGTTCGCGGCGACGACGCGTCCGGAGACGTAACCGCCGGCTCGCAGCTTGATGCGCACGAGGCGTCCGATCTGTCGCATCCAGTGCCCGACCTTCGTGAGCTCGCGTTCGGCTCCCGGCGTGGAGACTTCGAGCAGGTATTCGCCGTCGATCGGATCCGCGACATCCAGGGCTTTCGACACGGCGCGGGACACCTCAGCGAGGGTGTCCGAGTCAATTCCGTCGGCACCGATGGGCGCTTCGACGATGACCCGCAGGAGGGGCATCGCGTCGGAGCGTGAGCGGGTCACCGAATCCAGTTCCAGTCCCGAGCGTGCGACCACGGGAGCCAGCAGCTCCTCGAGCGGTCCCTCTGACGTGGACGATGCCATATGCGCCTATCTTTCTCTCGCGTACGCGGGTCAGTTCCCTATCCTACCCGGGGGTGTGGGATGATGCGGGTGTGCGTTTCGCAAAACTGACTTTGACCACACACCGCATCCCCGGCCTCGTCGTGACGTCGGCTGCGCTTCTCGCGCTGTCCGCGTGCGACGCGTCGTCGCTCCCCGCCCTGTCCGGTTTCGCTGCGGTTCGCGACCAGGCTGCGCGCACGGAAGCTGCCGCTGCGGCTCGCGCGACCCAGCTGGCGGACATCGCGACGGATTGCGCGTCCTGTTCGTCCGCTCTGCGCGACGTGGCGTCGTCCTCGCAGGCACGGCTCGAGGCGCTCGGCGGACTGTGGGATCCGTGGGGCGGGGCGACGCCCGAGGGCCAGTCCGCTCCGGCATCCGTATCCGAGGCCCCCACCGACGTCCCGGCGTACGTGTCGTGGCTGGCGCGCACGGCCACGCGCGACCTCGAGATCGCCGCCAACCCGGACAAGACGTCCGCCGAAGAGGCGCGCACACTCGGCGCCTCCGCGCTCGGGCGCTACGCGAGCGCGGTGAGCCTCGCCGGTGCCTACGGTATCGATCTCGAGGCCGGTGATGACGCGGCACAACTCATCAACGACCGAGTGAACACGGCGTCGCGTCAGGGCGTTCAGACCTGGGCGATCGACCTGTTCAATGAGTCGTCCATCTCCTCCACGTTTGCCCCTTCCGGCAAGGGTCTTGCTTCTTCGGCAGAGCTCTCACAGGCCGTCGCCACGTGGGATTGCACCGCCTCGTCCCTGCCGAAGGCACAGGTGAGCGCGGGGACGCTGAGCGACGCGTACAACGTGTCCGGCGAACTGCTCGCCCGCGCCGATATCGCTCTGCGCGCCGGCGCCGCGGACACCCGCACGTCGCGCTGCACGCTCGACGCCCTCGACGGTGCGTCCCTGGCCTCAAACCTGCTGGCGGCTGACGCAGCGATGCTCGCGAGCGACTCCGCCGACGTGCGCACGGCGGGGGCTAGCGCCGCCCTCATCGACATCGCGCAGTGGGCGTCGCGCACTCCCCTGCCCGCTCTCATCGGCACGCGCTAACGCGTGCTGCGGGGCCGGCGCTCCGACGGATATAACAGCAGGGCCGCTCCCCGGATGGGGAGCGGCCCTGCTATATCGATGTCTCAGACCCTGGCGGCAATGTCGTCGCCAATCTGGGAGGTGGAGCGCACGAGCGGCGTTCCGGCCGCCGCGGCCTCGGCGCGCGCCGCCATGTCGGCGTCGATCGCCGCGCGCACGCGCTCGGCTTCCTCGGCGAATCCCATGAAGTCGAGCATGAGCGCAACCGAGGAGATGGTCGCGGTCGGGTCAGCCTTGCCCTGCCCCGCGATGTCGGGGGCGGAGCCGTGCACGGGCTCGAACATGGAGGGGTACTCGCGCGAAGGATTCAGGTTGCCGGACGCGCTCAGCCCGATACCGCCTGTGACGGCCCCGGCCTCGTCGGTGAGGATGTCACCGAAAAGGTTGTCCGTGACGATGACGTCGAAGCGGCCCGGGTCCGTGACCATGTAGATAGTCGCAGCGTCAATGTGGCAGTAGTCGACACTCACGTCGGGGTATTCCTCCCCCACCTCGTCGACGATGCGGCGCCACATGTGTCCGGCGTTGACCAGGACGTTGTGCT
>CAUTGT010000176.1:0-3801 GCA_963537735.1 uncultured Actinomycetaceae bacterium
TCGCGTGGATGAAGTACGGGCGCGACGAGGTTCCCACCTCCGTCCCCGCAGGCAACGCCCTGACCGAGGCCGCACGCCGCGACCTCTACCAGGACACCGTCAACGAGACCCTGTTCATGATGCCCGCCAAGGGCCTCGTCACCGTCGCGACCGTCGGCGATGCGAGCGCCATCGACGGTGCGCTGAACGGCCTCGGCGCCGGCTCGCAGCTGCTCGGACGCATCGTCGGCATCACCCAGAACGGCCTCGTGCGCACGTACGCCGCCTACATCCTGGGTGGCGTCATCCTCGCCCTGGCCATCGTCCTCGGATTCAGGCTGTAAGGGGTACACGACAATGGAAAGTGCAATGGTTGCTGCTAACTTCCCGTGGCTGTCCGTCCTCGTGGCCATTCCGGCTGCGGGCGCGGCCCTCCTCGGCTTCGTCCCGCCCCTGAGGCGCGCCGCAGGGCGCGTCGTCGCCCTGGTGGTCTCCCTCGTCGAGCTCGCGCTCGGCGTGTACGTGGCCGCCTCCGTCTTCGACTGGTCCGCCCCGGCCTCGTACCAGGTGTACGAGTCCCACCTGTGGATCCCCCAGATCGGCATCACCTGGTCCCTCGGCGTCACGTCCCTGGGCCTGGTCATGATCCTCCTGGCGATCGGCCTCGTGCCGCTCGTGCTAATTGCGGGCTGGGACGAGGACGATGCCGCGGACCGCGGCGCCTACCCGGCGCTGGTCCTGGCCCTCCAGGCGTTCATGGTCGTCATCTTCGCGGCCTACGACCTGACGGTCTTCTACTTCGCCTTCGAAGCGATGCTCGTGCCGCTCTACCTCATGATCGGACGCTACGGCGTCGGTGACGAGGCCGCGCGTCACAAGGCCGCCATGAAGTTCCTGCTGTACTCGCTGTTCGGCGGACTGGTGATGCTCGGTGGCATCCTCTACGTGTGGGCCATCGCCTACCAGGCGAACCCCGATGCCTCGACCTTCTTCCGCATGGACATGCTCGCCGAGCTCCTGCCAACCGCGCCGGACACGGTTCAGATGGTCGTCTTCGTGACCTTCATGGTTGCCTTCGCGATCAAGGCCCCCATGGTCCCGGTGCACACCTGGCTGCCCGACACGGCCGCCGTGGCACGCCCCGGCACCTCGGTGCTGCTCGTCGGCGTCCTGGACAAGATCGGCACCTTCGGCATGATCGCCCTGTGCCTGCAGCTCACCCCCGGAGCGGCCGCGTCCGCGAAGTGGGTTATGTGCGTGCTCGCCGTCATCTCCATCCTGTGGGGTGGCCTGGCGGCGAACGGCCAGAACGACATCATGCGCCTCGTGTCCTACACCTCCGTGTCGCACTTCGGCTTCATGGTCCTGGGCATCTTCATCGGCTCGCAGATCGCTCTCGTTGGCGCCATGTTCTACATGGTCGCTCACGGTGTCTCGATTGCCGCGATGTTCCTGCTCTCCGGCTGGCTTTCCCGCCGCGGTGGCACGCAGGACATGCGCGAGTACGTCGGCATGCAGCGCGTGACCCCGGTCCTCGCGGGCCTGTGGCTCGTGTCCGGCCTCGCGTCCATCGCACTGCCCGGCCTGTCCGGCTTCGTTCCCGAGTACCTCGTGCTCATGGGTACGTGGACGGTCAGCGGTCCGCTCGCGATCTTCGCGGTTCTCGGCGTCGTCATCGCCGCCCTCTACGTGCTCATGCCCTACCAGCGCGTCTTCACCGGCGCCCCCGGCAAGGGCAAGGAGGACCTGGCGGACCTGAGTGGCCGTGAGCGCGGCGTCATGGTGCCGCTCGTGGCCGCGATGCTCATCCTTGGTATCTGGGCGGCGCCTCTCGTGAGCGCCCTGACCCCGGTTGCTTCAGACCTCGGCCTGCCTACCACGCAGGTCGGCGCCACCGCTGAAGGGAGCGCACAGTGAACGTTCTACCCATGGCTAACTTCCAGGCCCCCGAGGTTCACTGGGTGAGCCTCGCGCCCATCCTCATCGTGCTGGGCGGCGCCGTCCTCGGCGTCCTTGTCGAGGCCTTCGCCCCCGCGAAGGCGCGTCGTCCCCTCGTGATCGCCCTGTCGATCCTGGCGACCGCCGGCGCGTGCGTCATGCTCGCTCTGCGCTGGGTCCCCGTCCTGGCCACTCCGGTCACGCTGGGGGAGTACATGGAGGATCCGCTGACGATCGCCGCTCAGTCGGCCCTCGTCATCATCGGCTTCTTCGCCGTCCTCGTGATGGCCGACCGTACCTCCGTCGGTGACGGCGCGTTCGCCGGCCAGCCCTCGGATCGCCCGGACTCGGCCGCCGAGGAGCTGTCGGAGCGCAAGGGCTACCAGCGCTCCGAGATGTTCCCGCTGACCCTGTTCTCGCTGGGCGGCATGATGATGTTCCCCGCCGCGGATAACTTCGTGACGCTGTTCGTGGCCCTCGAGGTCATGTCGCTGCCCCTGTACATCATGGCTGCCACGGCCCGCCGTCGTCGCCAGCTGTCCTACGAGTCGGCCCTCAAGTACTTCGTGCTCGGCGCCTTCTCCTCGGGTTTCCTGCTCATGGGCTCCGCCTTCCTCTTCGGCTTCTCGAACTCGCTGCGCATCTCCGCGCTGGCCGAGGCCATCTCCACCCACACCAACATGGAGTGGATGGTCCTCGTGGGCGTGTTCTGCGTGATGGTGGGTCTGCTGTTCAAGGTGGGCGCCGCTCCCTTCCACGCGTGGACCCCCGACGTCTACACGGGCGCCCCGACCCCGGTGACGGGCTTCATGGCAGCGGCCGTGAAGATCGCGGCCTTCGCTGCGATGATCCGCTTCTACACGGTTGCAGCCGCCTACCTGCAGTGGGACTTCCTGTACATCTTCGCGGCCGTGGCGGTCCTGACGATCCTCGTCGGTACCTTCGCCGGCCTCGTGCAGGATGACGTCAAGCGCATGCTGGCCTACTCCTCGATCGCCCACGCGGGCTTCATCCTCATGGGGATCCTCGCGATGGAAAAGGGCGGCACGGGCCATGTGTTGTTCTACACGCTCGGTTACGGCCTGGCGACGGTCGGCGCCTTCGGCGTGGTCACGCTGGTGCGTGGCCGCGACGCGGACGGCAACGTCCTGGGCGAGGCGACGAGCCTGCGCAAGTGGGCGGGTATCGGCCGCACCAACCCGTGGATCGCGGGCGCGATGCTGGTCTTCCTGCTGTCGTTTGCCGGCATCCCCCTGACGGGCGGTTTCATTGGGAAGTTCGTGATTTTCTCCGACGCGATCAAGGGCGGCGTTGGCTGGCTCGCGATCGTGGGCCTCGTGGCCTCGGCGATCACCGCGTTCTACTACTTCCGCCTCGTGCGCCTGATGTTCTTCACCGAGCCCGGTGAGGAGTCCGTCGTGGTGAAGTCGGAGGGCCTGTCCGCTCTGGCGATCGCCGTGTGCGCGATTGGGACGCTCGCCCTGGGCGTCTTCCCCGGTCCCGTGTTGAGTCTGCTCGAAAAGATCGTCATACTGATTCCGTGAGCGCTCAAACACCCGATCTTCATGTTCCCGACCTCGAGTCCCGTATTACCCCGGGGCTCGAGGTCGTCGAGCGTCGTCTCCTCGACGCCGTGTCCTCGTCTCGTGACCTGACGGACGAGCTGACTCGTCATCTCGCGGTCGCGGGCGGCAAGCGGATGCGTCCGCTGCTCACGCTCGTGTGCGCGCAGTTGGGCGAGCCAGAGCGTGCGCTCGACGAGCAGGTCATCACTGCTGCGACGGCGGTTGAGCTCACGCACCTGGCGTCCCTGTACCACGACGATGTCATGGATTCGGCGCCCACGCGTCGCGGCGTGCCCTCGGCTCAGCACCTGTGGGGCAA
>CAUTGT010000177.1:0-3796 GCA_963537735.1 uncultured Actinomycetaceae bacterium
ATGGAAGACACGTCCACCAGGCGGTAGTGCAGGTGATCGATGACGGAGGGCATGTTCGCCTCGAGGAACATCTTGTCGGTACCCACCGAGTTGCCAGCCAGGAGCGCCTTGCCCTGCTGGGGCACAAAGCGCTTGATGTAGGACAGCACCTGCTCGGTCGCCTCTTCCATGGACACGGCCGACGTCTGCAGGTCATCGAGCAGCCCGGAGGAGGTGTGCATGTTGCGCACGAAGTCGTTCATGTTGTCGAGTGCTTCGGCGGGCGGCGTGATCAGCACGTCCATGCCGGGGTCGACGATTCGCAGGTCGCCGTCGGTCACGACCACGGCCACCTCGATGAGGGCGTCGCGCTCGACGTCCAGGCCGGTCATTTCGCAGTCAATCCAGACCAGGGGGTCTTTCAAAGTTTTCACGCCTTCTATGTTAGTGCGCTCTGGGTCATACGGTTGGGTGGGACTTGGGGGCGGTGGCCACTACTACACTTAGAAGGGTATTGGAAGGAGTTCCCATGACCGCTAGTTCTCACGTGACCAAGCCGAAGGATATCCGTCAGGCTGCCACGGCCCTGGAGGGGGTTGCCGTTCGCACGAACCTGGAGCGTTCCGAGCGTCTGTCCGCCGAGGCCGGCGTCAATATTCTGCTCAAGCGTGAGGACCAGCAAAAGTGCCGCTCCTTCAAGGTGCGCGGTGCCTACGCGCGCATGTCGCTCCTGTCCCCCGCCGAGCGCGAACGAGGCGTCGTGTGTGCGTCGGCCGGTAACCACGCGCAGGGCCTGGCCTACGCCTGCGCTCACCTGGGCGTGCGCGGCACGATCTACCTTCCGTCCAATACGCCCCGTCAGAAGCGTCGCCGCATCGCGACGATCGGCGGCCAGTGGGTCGAGCAGGTCATCGTGGATGGCACGTTCGATCGCGCGAACGCGCTGGCCCAGGAGGCTGCGCGCGCGACGGGCCGCACCTACGTTCACCCCTACGACGATCCGTTTACGATCGCGGGCCAGGGCACGATTGGCGTCGAGCTCGAGGAGCAGATGCCCGACGACACGGCGGCCATCCTGGTCCCCGTGGGCGGCGGCGGCCTCATCGCGGGTATTGCGACGTGGCTGCGCGCGAATCGTCCGGAGGTGAAGATCATCGGCGTGGAACCCGCGGGGGCGGCATCGATGCACGCCGCTCTCGAGGCGGGTCAGCCGATGTCCTTGGCGAAGGTCGATCCTTTCGTGGACGGCACGGCGGTGGGCCGCGCGGGCTCGCTCCCCTTCCATATTGCCTCGCAGTTCGTCGACTCCGTACTGGTCGTCCCCGAGGGCGCGGTGTGCACCGAGATGCTGGAGCTCTACCAGTCCGACGGTGTCATCGCCGAGCCCGCTGGCGCTCTCGCTTCCACGGCCGCACACGTGTACCTGACCGATCCGGCGGATCGCAAGGCGCTGCTGGGCCGCTCCGACGGCGCAATCGTCTGCGTGGTCTCGGGTGGTAACAACGACCTGACGCGCTACGCCGAGGTCATGGAGCGTTCGCTGCGCCACGAGGGCCTGCGTCATTACTTCCTCGTGACGTTCCCGCAGCAGCCGGGCATGCTGCGCGTCTTCCTGTCGGATGTGCTGGGTCCCGCGGACGACATCGTGCACTTCGAGTACACGAAGAAGAACAATCGCGAGCTCGGCCCTGCTCTCGTGGGCATCGATTTGTCGAACCCGGATGACATCGACGGGCTTCGACACCGCATGGAGGCATCTCCCCTGCACGTGGAGGAGCTGCCGCTGGATTCGGAGATCACGCGACTCGTGATCTAAGGGAGTCGGTACAAACGCCTGAGAGGGGCGCGGTTTCGGGGACGAGGCCGTGGCCCCTCTCCCCTTTTACATGGCCGGTGCGTGTGCCTGGGCTGGGCGCCGCCCGGGGTGGCCGCTGGGCTGATGCGCGCGGTGGCGCGGCAGGGTGCGCCGGCTGGGTCCGCTGCGAGGGGTGTCAGGCGGCGAGGGTGACGGGGCGGGTGACGCGAACGCGCACGGAGGGGGTGGAGTTGAAGCGGTAGCCTTCGCCGCGGACCGTGGAGATGAGGTCGGGCAGGATGGAGAGCTTCTTGCGCAGGCGTCGGATGTGGGCATCCACGGTGCGGGAGTCCGAGCCGAGTTCCGAGTCGGCCCACACGGAGGCGAAGAGTTCGTCGCGGGTGACGGAGCGGTCGGCGTTGGATGCCAGGTGGGCCAGGAGGTCATGTTCCTTGGCGGAGAGGCCGGCGTCGCGTCCGTCGAGGGTGACCTGGCCGCGGTCGATGTCAATGTCGATGCGGGAGGAGCTCAGTCGCAGGCCGGCCAGAACGTCGAGGAATTCCTCGTAGGAGGTGGGGGTGTCGTTGGCGGCGCGGACGGAGGCGGCAGGGGTGTTGACGAGGGTCATGGGTGTATCCGATTCTTCGGGGCCGCACTCCCACTATCGGCGTGGGTATATCACTGCGGCGGTGATTGACAGGGGTATCTGGGGCGTCAATCACATACACATTCGCGACATCATGCCACCGCAGGGGCAGCACATGGGGTTCGCGAAGGTCGTCATGGCATTAAGTCTGTCGGACGACTTCCATCCGAGCAACACGGTGTCCGCAAAATGAGACTGTGTAACAGCGTATGCTCATGGGCCGGATGCGCTGGATTCACCGCCGACCGGGGCACCGAACGCCACCAATCGTTGCAATATCACCGATAACGTAAGGCGGCTGAGAACTATGCTCCGGCTCCCCTGCCGGTTGTTACATTCTCACGCCGTCACATTCGTGGGCGCAGATGCCCATTCATCCCCAACGCATTCGCACGCCCACGCAGACGCGAACGGTGAGGGGCGGGACCTATCGGGCCCGCCCCTCACCTATTGCCTAGAAGAACGCTCAGCTCTCCAGGCCGCGCTGGGAACGCACTTGCCGAGTAGCAGAGACAAGGTTGTCCAGCGACGCCTTCGTTTCCTCGTAGCCGCGGGTCTTCAGGCCGCAGTCGGGGTTGACCCACAGGCGCGAGACCGGCACGGCGTCGGCGGCCAGGCCGATGAGCTCGGCGAGCTCTTCGGTGCTGGGGACGCGGGGTGCGTGGATGTCCCACACGCCGGGGCCGATGCCGTGGTCGAAGCCGGCCTCGGCGAGCTCGGGGACGACCTCCATCTTGGAGCGGGCCGCCTCGATGGACGTCACGTCGGCGTCCAGGCCCTTGATGGCGTCGATGATCTGGCCGAACTCGGAGTAGCACAGGTGCGTGTGGATCTGGGTGTCGGGACGCACCGAGGAGGTGGCCAGGCGGAAGGATCCCACGGACCAGTCCAGGTAGTCGGCGTGGCGGTCGGCGTCCAGGGGCAGGAGCTCACGCAGGGCGGGCTCGTCGACCTGGATGGCGGCGATGCCGGCGGCCTCGAGGTCGGAGACCTCGTCACGCAGGGCCAGGCCGATCTGGTCGGCGATCTCGCCGAGCGGCAGGTCGTTGCGCGGGAAGGACCACGCGATGATCGTGACGGGGCCGGTGAGCATGCCCTTGACAGGCTTGTCCGACAGGGACTGGGCGTAGCTGGTCCACCCCACGGTCATGGGCGCGGGACGCGAGACGTCGCCCCACAGGACGGAGGGACGCGTGCAGCGCGAGCCGTAGGACTGCACCCAGCCGTTGCGCGTGGCAGCGAAACCGTCGAGCAGTTCGGCGAAGTACTGGACCATGTCGTTACGCTCGGCCTCGCCGTGGACGAGCATGTCGAGTCCCAGTTCCTCCTGGAGCGTGATGACCGAGGCGATCTCTTCGCGCATGCGGGCCTCGTAG
>CAUTGT010000178.1:0-3749 GCA_963537735.1 uncultured Actinomycetaceae bacterium
GAGTCCTGGTATTGCGGCCCCGGATCCACCACCGTGTATTGGGTCTCACCGGGTCGAACGAATCCGAGTCGCTCGCGCGCCTGAGTGGAGATGTAGTCGGGGTCGTTCCACAGGTCGAGCTGACGCTGCATGTCGGCGTTCTGCTGCTGCTGCTGCGCAACCTGGGTCTTGATCTGCGCGAGTTCACGCTCCTGCTGCCACCACTGGTAGAGGCTGGGCACCAACATGACCGACAGGATCGCGGCGACAATCAGCACGACGAGAAGTCGCGTGGACACGTCGAGGCCACCGATCGACAGGACCGACGACCCCTCCGCGGCGGGACGCACAAACGAAGACCGCGACGAGCCCTTCTCAACGCCCTTATTCCTGCGGAAAAAGCTGCGCTTTACGCCCTCTTCCTTCTGGGCGCCCCGCGCCGACTTCTGGCGCTTCGCCGAGGCCTCGTGCGCCTTCGAGGACTTCGAAGCCTTCGCGGCCGCCCTGCGCTGGCGCGACTTTTCCGCGTTGATCTCACGCGTCGTACGCGCGGCCTCCGAAGCGGAGGAGCGGCGACGCGAGGAGGGACGGGAAGAAGGACGACGACTAGCCATTCTTCTATCGTGCACTAAGTTGGCGTCTTTGGCTCACCCCCACGCCGAAAAAACTCCGCGCGGCCCCTGACGGGCCCGCGCGGAGCTATGCGGCTAGTTGCCTAGGCTCACTTGAAGCGAGGGAAGGCAGAGCGGCCGGCGTAAACGGCGGCCTCGCCCAGCTGCTCCTCGATGCGCAGCAGCTGGTTGTACTTGGCGACGCGCTCGGAGCGGGCGGGAGCACCGGTCTTGATCTGGCCGGAGTTGGTGGCGACGGCCAGGTCGGCGATCGTGGTGTCCTCGGTCTCGCCGGAGCGGTGCGAGGTCATCGAACGGTAGCCGTTGCGGTGCGCTTCCTCGACGGCGTCGAGGGTCTCGGTCAGCGAACCGATCTGGTTCACCTTGACGAGCAGCGCGTTCGCAGCACCCAGCTCGATGCCCTTCTTCAGGCGGGCAGGGTTGGTGACGAACAGGTCGTCGCCGACCAGCTGGACGCGGCCACCGATCTCGGAGGTCAGGGCCTTCCAGGCGTCCCACTCGTCCTCGGACAGCGGATCCTCGATGGAGACCAGCGGGTAGTTCGAGATGAGCTTCTCGTAGTACTCCACCATGTAGTCAGTCGAGCGGCCTTCGCCCTCGAACTGGTACAGGCCGTCCTTGAAGAACTCGGAGGAGGCAACGTCCAGGGCCAGGGCGACGTCCTCGCCCGGCTTGAAGCCGGCCTTCTCGATCGCGGAGACGATCAGGTCGAGGGCCTCAGCGTTGGAGTCCAGGTTGGGGGCGAAGCCGCCCTCGTCACCCAGGCCGGTGGACAGACCGCGGTCCTTCACGACGCCCTTGAGCGTGTGGTAGACCTCGGCGCCCCAGCGCAGGGCCTCACGGAAGGAGGGGGCGCCGATGGGGGCGATCATGAACTCCTGGATGTCAACGTTGGAGTCCGCGTGGGAGCCGCCGTTGAGGATGTTCATCATGGGGACGGGCAGGACGTGAGCGTTCGGGCCGCCCAGGTACTTGTAGAGGGGCAGGTCCGCGTACTTCGCGGCAGCCTTGGCGACGGCGAGGGAGACGCCGAGGATGGCGTTCGCGCCGAGCTTGCCCTTGTTGGGGGTGCCGTCCAGGTCAATCATGGCCTGGTCGATGTAGCGCTGGTCGTCAGCTTCCTCGCCGATGAGCTCGGGGGCGATCTGCTCGACGACGGCGTCAACGGCGTCCTGGACGCCCTTGCCGAGGTAACGGCCCTTGTCGCCATCGCGACGCTCGACGGCCTCGAACGCGCCGGTGGACGCGCCGGAGGGAACGGACGCGCGCGCAGCGGTGCCGTCCTCGAGGACGACCTCAACCTCAACGGTCGGGTTACCGCGCGAGTCGAGGATCTCGCGTGCACCAATGCCTTCAATAACTGCCACGTCATTCTCCAATCGATGTTGTTGCGTGGAAGCGGTCAGTACAACGGTAATACGGACCGCCATATGTGGTCACCCCCGGCGAGGGGGACGTTGTGTTTTTTGGGGATTTCCACCCCGGTTATGTGCCCGGACAAGCGACATTAGTCCCTGCCGAAGGCGCTGTGAGCGAATACTCACAACGCTCAGTGGGCGTTACCGCCCAGGAGCGCTGCCGTGGGATCGTCCTTGGCTCCAGCTACGGCGTCACCGAACAGGGGCATAGTCGGGGCCTGGCCTCCCCCCAGGGTCGGCTGGGGGAAACGCGGGTTCATCTGGGCGTTCGCTGCGGCGCGGGCCTGCTCGAAGGTCTCGTTCATGGCTGACACGGCCGCCGGGTTCGCCTGAGCGAACTGGCTGAGCTGCTGGTTCAGAAGCACGGAGCGCACGGTCGCACGCGTGGCGCGCCCAATCGTCACGGCCTGCCCACCGGCCTGCGCTGCGGTCTGCTCGATAGCCTGGTCGATCTGCTCGTCGGTCACACCGAGGCCCACTGAATCGGCCACGGCCGCGAGCTGAGGCTCGTTCATCAGGCTGGCGCGCACCTGTTGAGCGCCGATGGAGGACTGCCCGCCCGTCACTGCGGCGAGCTGGCTCACCGCCTCGTCAACTTCCGCGATGCTGTAGTCGCCGTTGTTGGTGCTGACTGCAGCGCCGGGATGGGCGGAGCAGGCCCCCATTCCCAGTCCTGCGGCCACAATCAGGGCGGCGGTGGCGAGCTGGCGTGTGTAGCGCACGAGCATTCCTTCCTCAGATGTGTTGCGACGCAATAGGACCAGTGTATTCCACCACAGGCACTACTCGCCAAAAGGCACGAGAATCTTGGTCACCAGGGTCTCCACCCACTCCAGGAGCGGGCCATCGGTGAGCGGGGAACCACCGACTCGCGACGTGAGCGGCAGCGGCACGAGAACCTGGCGTACGGCGGCTTTGATAACCGTTCCGGGGTGCAGGCGCTTGAGGCGCATGACCTGAGAATCGCGCAGTTCGACGGGCGAGACGCGCAGGTACTTGCCCTGCGTGACGATCTCGGTGATCCCCGCGCGGCGGACGATCTCGCGCAGCCGTGCGACGGCGAAGAGCAGGTCGACCTGGGGCGGGATGGGACCGTATCGGTCGACGAGTTCCTCGCGCACGTCGGCTTCCTGTTCGGGCGTGGAGATGGCCGCGATCTTGGCGTAGACCTCGAGGCGCAGGCGCTCGCCGCGCACGTAACCCTCGGGAATGTGCGCGTCGACCTGCAGGTCCATGCGCACGTCGGTTTTTTCGGTGGGAGCGTCGCCTCGGTAGGCGGCGACCGCGTCGGAGACCATGCGCACGTAGAGGTCGAAGCCAACGCCCTCGACGTGGCCCGACTGTGCCCCGCCCAGGAGGTTGCCGGCGCCTCGGATCTCGAGGTCGCGCTGGGCGACGGCCAGGCCGGCTCCCAGCTCGGTGTTGGCGGCGATCGTCTTGAGGCGCTCGTGCGCGGTCTCGGTGAGCGCCTTGTCGCCCGGGTAGAAGAAGTAGGCGTAGGCGCGTTCTCGGCCTCGTCCCACGCGTCCGCGCAGCTGGTGGAGCTGAGACAGGCCGAAGGTGTCGGCACGGTCCACGATGAGGGTATTCGCGTTGGAGATGTCCAGGCCGGTCTCAACGATGGTCGTACATACGAGCACGTCGAACTCGTGGTTCCAGAAGTCTTGGATGACGGCCTCGAGCTGGTGCTCGTTCATCTTGCCGTGGGCCGTGCGCACGC
>CAUTGT010000179.1:0-3745 GCA_963537735.1 uncultured Actinomycetaceae bacterium
CGCGCCCGCGCTTGTCGGGATCGGTGCGCGTCTGAACGAGGGCGCTCGCGCTCGTGTTCATCGTCAGCATGCCAAAGCCCGTGGGGATGGACAGGAGCGCGAACCACCAGTAGGAGGGCGCCAGGGCGAGGAGGATCTCGGCGATCCCGTAGAAGGTGGCACCCAGGAGGATGATGCGCAGGCGCGGAGTGCGGCGCGCCGCCCCGGTAGAGCCGAGGATCGAGCCGACCGCCATGAACGTGGAGAGGATGCCGAAGGAGCCGGCGGCCTTGCCGAAAACGGTCGTCGCCATGAGGGCGCTCGTCATCTGGAAGTTCATGCCCAGGGCGCTCACGACGAAGATCAGCGCCAGGATGATGCGAATGTCGGTGCGACTATGCACGTAGACGACGGACTCGCGCAGCTGCCCCGGGGCGCGCGGGACGAGGGTGCGCGGGTAGAGCTGATCGCCGCACATGAGGGCCAGCGCGATGACGGGCGCCATGAACATCACGGCATCGATGAGAAAGACCGGGCCGATCCCCCACCAGTCAATGAAGAAGCCGGCCGAGGCCGGGCCGATCAGGCGGGCGGTATGGAAGGCGGTGGCATTCAGGGCAACGGCGTTCGCCATCTTCTCGTGGGGCACGAGCTCGCCCACAAAGGCCTGGCGCGCCGGGGTATCGACGGCGGAGATCGTGCCCGAGACGAACGCCAGGATGTACTGGTGCCAGAGCTCGCCCGTCCCCGTCAGGACGACGATGCCGATGATGAGGGACACGAGGCCCACGCCGACCTGCGTGCACTGCAGGAGCCGGCGCCCCGGGATGCGGTCCGCGAGGACCCCCGCCCACGCAGAGAACAGGATGATGGGGAGGAACTGGAGCGCCGTCACGAGGCCGACCTGGGAGGCATCGTGATCGGTGAGGACCGTCAGGACGTACCAGTCCTGGGCAACGCGCTGAAGCCACACGCCCGTCGACGCAATCAGGGAGGCGACAAACCAGTACCGGTAGTTCACGTAGCGCATGGATGCAAACGTTGCCGACATGCCGCTCCTCCCTCTCTCACTCCACGCGCCGAACGAGGCCGGGGCTGGCGGTGCCGACCGGCCCCCGTTGGCGCTCCTTCCCAGGATACGACCGCCCCGCCGGAGGAAGGCTCCGGCGGGGCGGGAAGGGCGTGAAGCGTGACGAATCAGCCGACGCCGAGGAGACGCTGGATCGGGCCCATCAGGAAGTAGATGACGAACAGGCCGGCGACCAGCCACATGAGCGGGTGCACCTTGGCGGCCTTGCCCTTGACGAGCTGGATGACCGCGTAGGTCACGAAGCCCACGCCGATGCCGACGGACACGGAGTAGCCGAAGGGCATGAAGGCGATCGTCATGAAGGCGGGGATCGCAACTTCCGGGGAATCCCAGTCGATGCCGGTCACCTGGGTCATCATGAGGAAGCCGACGAACACGAGGGCCGTAGAGGCGGCCTCGGTCGGGACCAGCTCGACGAGGGGCGCCAGGAAGGTCGACAGCAGGAACAGGATGCCGGTGACCACGGAGGCCAGACCGGTGCGAGCACCCTCGGCGACGCCCGATGCGGACTCGACGTAGGAGGTGTTCGAGGAGACGCCGCCGACGCCGCCGGCCACCGCGGCCAGGGAGTCGACGATCAGGATCTGGCGGGTCTTGGGCGGGTTGCCGTCCTTGTCGAGCAGATTACCCTCAGCGCCGACGGCCACCATGGTGCCCATCGTGTCGAAGAAGTCGGCGAGCATGAGGGAGAAGACCAGCAGGATCACGGAGACGACGCCGAGCTTGCCGAAGCCGCCGAAGAGATCCACCTTGCCGAGCGTGTCGAACACGGGAACCGCGATCGGGGAGCCCTTGAGCTCGGGGACGGTCTGGCCCCAGCCGGTCGGGTTGGTCTCGGAGATGCGATCGATGTGGGCGAACGCCTGAACGATGACGGCGAGGATCGTGGAGGCGATGATCGAGATCAGCACACCACCCTTGACGCCGCGCACGTACAGGACGAGCATGAGGAAGAGGCCGAACACGAAGATGAGCGCCGGCCAGCCGTCGAGCGAGCCCGAGATGCCGAACTGGACGGGGGTCGCGCCGGTACGCACGATACCCGCGTTGACGAGGCCGATGAGGGCGACGAAGAGGCCCAGTCCCACCGTGATGGCGGTCTTCAGGGCGGCGGGAACCGCACGGAAAACGGCCTCACGGAAGCCCGTGAGAACCAGCAGGAAGATAAGGATACCTTCCCAGGCGATGATGCCCATGGCCTCGCCATAGCTGAGGCCGGCGCCAAGGACCAGGGTGAAGGCGACGACTGCGTTGAGGCCGAGACCTGCAGCGAGCGCCAGCGGGTAGTTCGCGACAACACCCATGAGGATCGTCATGACGCCCGCGACGAGCGCGGTACCAGCGGCGATGCCCTGGGTCGTGATGGAGCCATCTTCGGGAAGGGCATTGCCCAGGATCGCCGGGTTGACGACCAGGATGTAAGCCATCGCGAAGAAGGTGACAATTCCACCGCGGATTTCGTGACTGATAGTCGAGCCGCGCTTGGAGATCTGGAAGAACGAATCAAGTGACTGTGTGAAGCCGCCGCGGGATGGGGCGGTCTTTTCTTGTGTGCTCACCGGATAATCGTGCCTGCTCGGCCGCCCGCACGCAAACAAACTCACCATTTGCCCACTTGCTGAGAAAGCACCCGGGACTCAGTCCCGAGTGCTTTCTCTCAGTTCATAGCGGAAGGAAACGTCAGTCTTCCTGTTCCTCACCCGTCGGGGCCCCGGCCTCGTCGGACGTCGCTTCGTCGACCGTGGCCTCGTCCTTCTTCGCCTCGTTCGACGCACGCGGCATCGGCTCGGCGTCGAGAGCCCCCTCGTTCACGCGCGAGGGACGCACGGGCCACGCGGTACCGTTCTTGGGGACGTCGGTCTCCGAGTGAGAGCCGCACGTGTGATCCAGAGAGACCACGGCGCCGTCGTCGGTCGCCCACTCGTTCGCACACACGCCAAACATCGTGCGCATGCCACCGCTCATCTTCATGAGGAAACCGCACGACGAGCAGGTGTTACGCGGGCGGCGACCGGACTTCGGCCCCCTGTCGGACTCGTACCACCGCCTGGCCGCCTGATCGAGGCCCTCCTGCGACAGGACGCGCGGGCGCCCCAGGCCGAGCTCTCGCACGATCGGCAGGTCCGGATCCTCGCTGGTGTCCTCAAATCCCTGCTCGAGGCGCTCATCGTCCGCCTTGTAGGGCAGGACGTCATCTCGAGAAATATCCGAGGGACGCAGGCGATCCTCCCACGGCACCCATTCGGGAGCAAGAAGCGCACCCTCACGAGGGGTCATGGCGACTTCACACACGGTGGCGACGCGCCCACGCGGCACGCGAGCGACGGTCACGGCCCAGCACCAGCCCACGTAACCCGCATCGGTCGACGCGAAGTAGTGGGTGGCCATGCGCTCCGCCACCATCTCAAAGCCGACGTGCTCACCGACGGGACGGGGGTGCGCGACGGCCTCGGCACCGGCGCGCGCAACATCGACGGCGACCTCAAGGACTGCGTCCTTCTTCACTGCCCGCAGGCGGGCACTAGTCTTAGGCATCAAATTCCTCTGCGACGGCGCGCAGCACCTTCGCGATCTTGGTCGCGTTGTCCGGGTAGGAACCGCGGCGCAGCGCGGCACTCGACGAGTCGAGGAGCTTAATCAGGTCCTCGACGACGGGCACCATCGCCTGCGGCTTGC
>CAUTGT010000180.1:0-3729 GCA_963537735.1 uncultured Actinomycetaceae bacterium
ACGAGCGACGAGCGCCCTCCCGCCCGCAGCCACATGAACCCCGGCAGCACCAGGGCGACCATCATGGCCAGCAGGGTCGGGAGCAGCATCCACCAGGCCAGCATGGATTACTCCTTGTCAGAAGCGGCGCGGCGCTTGCCCACGATCTCAATGATGACGGGCAGGACCGACACGAGGATGATGACGCCGAGGATGAGCGTCAGATTGTCGTGCACGAAGGGGACGTTACCCAGGAGCGCACCCACGAGGATGAAACCCGCACCCCACACGATGGCACCCAGCGTGTTGAAGGCCAGGAACTTCGGGTAGGGGTAGCGGGCCATGCCAGCTGCGATCGGGATGAAGGTGCGCACGAAGGGGATGAAACGTCCGATGACGAGCGAGCGGCCGCCATAGTTCGTGAAGTAGTGCTCCGCCTTCTCCAGATGCGCGGTCTTGAGAATGCGAGCGTCGGGCTTGAAGAAACGGCGCCCCCACTTGGCGCCCAGGAAGTAGCCGATCTGCGCACCGATGAAGGCCGCGACGACGACGAGGAGGATGAGCGTCGGCAGGTGCAGTCCGAGGCGGTCGTGGAGCAGGCCTGCCGTGAACAACAGGGATTCACCGGGCAGCACCGGGAAGAGGACACCGGACTCGATGAGGACGATGAGCATCGTTCCCCACAGCACCCACGGCCCCATGGCGACGAGCAACGTCTCGGGATTTTTAAACCACTCGATAACGGTGTGCAGCATCGACGGATCCGATGCGGTCACGAGTGTCGACCAGGTCACGATAGGGCCCTTTTCTGCCGGGAATGTATCACCCTAACCCTACCTTTGTTGACCGCGAATATAGGATAGGCCGCATGAGGAAGCGCAAGGATTCACACGACGGCTCTCCGGTCGGGGACACGAATATCCTCTTCGTCCCCGATTCCTCCGCCGACCCCTCAGCATCCGGGGTGGATACCCTCATGGGAATGATCGACGAGGCCGGGGCTCCCCCTCAGGCTTCCCCGCCCCCGGAGGTCCCCTCCTCGGAGGCGCGAACCGAGATCATGGAGCCCGTCGTCACGCCGGACGCGACGACCACGCCCGTGGCCATGCCGCCCAGCATTCCTCCCAGCCAGGCGGACGCCGAACAGGACGCCCCGGCCTCGTCGTCGAATGACGAGAGCGCAGCGGATCCCCTGCTGCCCCCGCCCGCGCCCACGTCCGATGACGCCGCAGCCCTCCCCGAGGAACCCGCGGACGAGACCGAGGACAGCGCGCCAGAGGCCACCACGGAGACCGACGCAGTGTCCACCACCAGCGACAAGGACACGGACATCGAATCCGCTCCGTCTCCGGCTACCGGTGAAATCGCGGCGAACCTGCCCGTGCGCCGCATGCGCCTACCCCGCCCCGTCTACATCGCGGACCGCATCCTCAGCGTGCGCCGCCGCCGCGAAGACCTCGTCGATGTCGTCCTCTCCCTCATCGCGATCCTCATCATCTGGACGATCGGCACGGTGGCCAGCGCGACCACACACGGCGTCACCATGGACGTCCTACAATTCCAGCTCATCCGCAAGATCCTGATCCTGCCCGTCAGCCTGGTCGAGGGCCTCATCATCCTGATCACGCCGATCCTCGTGATCGTCTCCCTCGCCCTGCGCAAGCGCCTCCAGGCGATCATCCAGGCCCTCGTCACCAGCGTCGTTGCGGCAATCGGCGGATGGATCATTGCCGTCCTGACCGGGCTACTGCCCGCTTACCTCACCGCACCGCTGAGCGTGGACCGCGCGATAGCTACGCAGGGCTCGCAGACCGGCAGTGTGATCGCCATCAACCTGGTCATCGTCACCCTGTGCGCCCTGTTCACCTCCGCAGGCGAGGCACAGTCGATGAAGGCCATCAAGTGGGGGTGGACAGGCCTGTGGATCATTCTCGTTCTGGGCGTCCTGCGCTCCTCGATGACCCTGCCCGTCGCCTTCATCTCCGTGTTCCTGGGTCGCGCATTCGGCTCCGGCTCGCGGTGGGTCATGGGCTACGACGACCAGAGAGCGAAGGGCGCCAAGCTCGTCGAGGGTCTTCTCAGCATCGGTATCACGCCCTCGCGGATCGTGCGCACCGACCTCGACACGACCGAGGAACCTCTGGCTACGTGGGCCGTCGCGGAGAACTCGCACGGTCACCTCACGCAGATGCCCGCCGACCTGGGCGACATGGACGTCACGGTCACGCGTCGCCCGCACCAGGACCACCACCGCCACTACCAGGCGTGGAGCGACACGGGCCTCGCCTACGAGCTCATCGCCATGGATCCGGGCCAGGAGCTAACCGGAACGCTCCTCGAGATGTGGAACAACCTGCGTCTGCGCGGCATCAGCCGATGGGTCTCCCCCTCGCTCAAGGCGCAGGCCGAGCGTTCCTCCTTCACGACGCTGCAGGCGCTGCGCGCCGGCGTATTCACGCAGGAACCGATCGGCATCGCCGCCTCCGCGGACTCGATCATCATGGTCATGTCCGCGCTGCCCCCAACGACTCCGCTGACAGAGCTCGGCGAGGACGCGACGGACGAGGTCTTGGACCGCGCGTGGGAGCAGCTGCACTTTGCGCATTCGCGCGGCATTTCGCACCGCGCTCTCACCCCCGAGGCCGTGGTCGTCGACTCGTCTTCAGACGTGTGGCTGCTCGATTGGGATTCCGGCGAGGTTGCGACCACCGAGCTGAACCAGTCGATCGACATCGCGCAGATGCTGGTCCTGACCGCCCTCGCGGTGGGGCCGGAGCGCGCGCTCGAGGCGGGCCGCCGCAACGTCGGCGAGGCGACGCTCGTCGCGTGCGCGCCCGTCATCCAGAAGCCCGTGCTTCCCGCACAGATCAATCAGCGCCTGCGCCGTTCCGACCTACTGGGCGACCTGCGCGCCGCCCTCGTGGGAGATTCCGAGGCCGAGACCGCTCCGACGGCGGACCTGCAGCGATTCCGCCCGCGCACGATCCTCACAGTCGCGATCGCGTTCATCGCCGTCTTCATCGTCGTCGGTTCGTTGAACTTCAGCGACATCGTCACCACGGTCAAGAGCGCGAACCTGTGGTGGATGCTCGCCTCCGCGGTGCTCGCCTGCCTCATTTGGGTCGGTTCCGCTGTGCCGCTTGTCGCCCTGTCGTCCGAGAAGCTATCCTTCAAGGAGACGTTCATCGCCCAGGTCGCGGCCTCGATCATCACGATCGTGGCGCCCGCCGGCGTGGGTCCCGCTGCCCTCAACCTGCGTTACTTGCGCAAGCGCCGCGTTCCCACCGCGATGGCGGTCACGACGGTGACGCTCATGCAGATTTCGCAGGCTCTCGTCACGATCGTCCTCCTGCTCCTCGTTATGGTCATTGCAGGATCGTCCCTGTCCGTGTCGGTCCCCTACGGCACGATCCTCGGTGTCGTCGCGCTCGTCATGGTCGCGGTCGGCGTCATCGTCGCCGTACCGAAGGTGCGCCGCTGGATCTGGTCGAAGATTCAGCCGACCTGGCAGCAGGTCTACCCGCGCCTCCTGTGGATCATCGGCCAGCCCCGCCGCCTCGCTGCGGTCCTGGGCGGCAACCTGCTGATGAACATCGGCTACGTGGGCTCGTTCTGGACGGCGCTGCTCGCCATGGGTGGTTCGCTGAACTTCTCCACGGTGTCGCTCACCTACCTGACGGCGAACGCGGCCGGCTCCTTCATCCCCTCGCCGGGCGGTATCGGTACCGTCGAAACGGCGCTGACCTCGGG
>CAUTGT010000181.1:0-3724 GCA_963537735.1 uncultured Actinomycetaceae bacterium
ACGCCGATGGTCACCATCCGCGCTCCGCGAGGCGGTGATCGACCGGCAGGTCGTCGACGTTAATGCCGACCATGGCCTCGCCCAGGCCACGGGAGACCTCGGCGATGACGGACGGATCGTCGTAGAAGGTCGTGGCCTTGACGATGGCGGCCGCGCGCTTGGCAGGATCGCCGGACTTGAAGATGCCCGAACCGACGAAGACGCCCTCGGCGCCCAGCTGCATCATCATGGCAGCGTCGGCGGGGGTGGCGATGCCGCCGGCCGTGAAGAGCACGACGGGGAGGCGACCCTCGCGGGCGACCTCGGCGACGAGCTCGTAGGGGGCCTGCAGTTCCTTGGCCGCGACGTAGAGCTCGTCCTCGGGCAGGGAGGTCAGGTGGCGAATCTCGTCGCGGATCTTACGCATGTGCGTGGTCGCGTTCGAGACGTCGCCGGTGCCGGCCTCGCCCTTGGAGCGAATCATGGCTGCGCCCTCGTTGATGCGGCGCAGGGCCTCACCGAGGTTGGTCGCGCCGCAGACGAAGGGAACGGTGAAGTTCCACTTGTCAATGTGGTGGGTGTAGTCGGCGGGGGTCAGGACCTCGGACTCGTCGATGTAGTCGACGCCGAGGGACTGCAGGACCTGTGCCTCGACGAAGTGACCGATGCGGGCCTTGGCCATCACGGGGATGGAAACGGCCTCGATGATGCCTTCGATCAGGTCGGGGTCGGACATGCGGGCCACGCCCCCCTGGGCGCGGATGTCGGCGGGGACGCGCTCGAGGGCCATGACGGCCACGGCGCCCGCGTCCTCGGCGATCTTCGCCTGTTCGGGGGTGACGACGTCCATGATGACGCCGCCCTTGAGCATCTGGGCCATGCCGCGCTTAACCTGCGGCGTGCCGACCTCGCGCTTAGCGGTCGAATCGCTCATGTTCACTCCTGCTCTTCCAGCTGGGCACGAACCTCGTCCGACAGGGACATGTTCGTGTAGATGTTCTGCACGTCATCGGAGTCCTCGAGGGCATCGATGAGCTTGTTGACCTTGAGGGCGCCCTCGAGGTCGAGCTCGACCTCGGTGGAGGCGACGAACTGGACTTCGGCGGAGTCGTAGTCGATGCCGGCGTCCTGCAGAGCGCTGCGAACGGCGACAACGTCCTTGGGGTCAGACTCGACGATGAAGAGCTCACCGGCGTCCTCGACCTCTTCAGCGCCCGCGTCCAGGACGGCCATCATGATGGATTCCTCGTCCACACCGTCGGCGGCGGGCACCTCAACGATGCCGCGACGCGAGAACAGGTAGGACACCGAACCGGGGTCGGCCAGCGAGCCGCCGTGGCGGGTGAAGCCCAGGCGCACGTCGGAGGCGGCGCGGTTGCGGTTGTCGGTCAGACACTCCACCAGGAAGGCGACGCCATTGGGGCCGTAGCCCTCATACATGATGGTCTCGTAGTTGGCGCCACCGGCCTCGGCACCGGAGCCACGCTTGACGGCGCGGTCGATGTTGTCGGCGGGGACGGAGTTCTTCTTCGCCTTCTGGATGGCGTCGTACAGGGTCGGGTTGCCGGCGGGGTCGCCGCCGCCCGTGCGAGCTGCAACCTCAATGTTCTTGATGAGGCGCGCGAAGAGCTTGCCGCGCTTGGCGTCAATAGCGGCCTTCTTATGCTTGGTGGTCGCCCACTTAGAGTGTCCCGACATCACTTCTCCCTGTTGGGTGGATAGATACCGCCATATTCTAACGCGTGTGCGGCCCCCATCCGCATCCGGGCGGGCGTCACATGGACAAACGTAAACACACTCACAGGAAGGATGGACGAGGCAGGGGCCGCTTCCGCGGGCACGCAACCTATCGGGTGGGCGGGGTGAGCACCACGCGCAGGGCGCAGCTCGAGGGGGCCAGATCCTCCCAGGTGCCCTCAAAGGTGAGGATAAGCGCGGTCGCGGTGGGCACGCCTCGGGACGCCTCTGACCGATCGTCATCGCGCGCCAGGACATAGCCCGCGCCGGAGATGGTCGGCTCATGACCGACAACGAGCGCGCGCTCCCCCTCAAAGGTCCGCGCCAGGGTCAGGATGTCTTCCTCATCGGCGTTGTAGACGCCGCGGTCACACCAGCTATCACGAATCGACACGCGCTGGCTGATCTGGGCAAACGTCTGCTGGGCACGGACCGCGTCCGAGCACACGGCCACATCGAAGCTCCCAATCTCGCGGGACAGGACGCCGCCGAGGCGCGCGGCCTGGTCGACGCCCGCGTGCGTAAGGGGGCGCGTGTGATCGGGGTAGGAGTATGCGGCCTGCGCGTGGCGAACGAGAACGAGGGTTGGCATACTTCCAAGCGTAACCGCACGGGGAGGACACCATGGCACTGGGAGTCGAAGCCGCATCGGGCATCTGCTCGGCGCGCGAATGTACGAACGCCGCGATCTACCGGATCGACTGGCGCAATCCTGCAATCCATCGCGCACGCACGAAGACGTGGCTCGCGTGCGAAGACCACCTGTCCTACCTGGAGAACTACTTCAAATACCGCTCGTTCCCCTACGAGGTGTCAGCTTTCGTCGCACCCGATCAGGAGGAGCCTCAAGACCACTGATCGAGGGGACGGTCATTCCAGGTCAGGGCGTGGAGTCCCTTCGCCAGTTCGTCGGCCGAGGCAGGGGTGAAGTCGGGGGCCCACTCGAAGGTGGACGTGCCCGTGTTAGACATGAAGTGCTTGGAGACGAGGTCCTCGTCGATGTCGGTGGACAGCCACGTGGCCAGCAGACGCGTGAGGGCACCGTGGATGACGAACACCGCGACGGCCTCGTCCCCCGCCTGTTCGCGAGCGGCCAGGCCCACGCGGCGCACTGTTTCCAGTGAGCGGGCCAGGGCCTCGCGCCCGCTCTCGCCGCCGGGCATACGATTGTCCACATCCCCGGCGCACCACGACAGGGTCGTGCGCACGTAGAGGGACTGAGAGCCCGGGTCGGCCGCCATCTCGAGGTCGCCCGAGCGCAGCTCGCGGATGCCTGGGTGCACCTGCGGAGTCAGCCCGTAGGCGCTCGCCAGCGGCGCCGCGGTCAGGCGCGTGCGGTGCAGCCCGGACAATGCAATGACGGTGGGAGGCGGCGCGACCTCGGATTCCCATCGATCCGCGAGGCGCTGAGCCTGGAGGTGCCCTTCGGGAGTCAGCCCGAGGCCGGGGCGCACAGTATCGAGCGCACCGAGGCGATTCGCGGGGGTCTGTCCGTGCCGTACCAGCACAATCTTCACTGCTGCTCCCAGAAAAGTCGTTCCATGACGGCGCGCGCTTTGCGTCCAGCACGCAGCCAGTCGTCTTCGAGGGCGTTCAGCCCGCCGCTACCGTACCCGAGGATCGCCGCGAGGGCACGCAGCTCCGCGCTGTCACGAGGCAAGACGTCGAGCTTCACACCGCTCATACGCCCGCTCGCCAGCGTGTTGGCCGCGCGAATACGAGTGGCCATGTCCCAGGCATCGAGAAGAGTCTGCGAGTCTTGAGCGCTGATCAGCTCATGCTCGCGAGCACTCAGGATCGCCTGCGTCGTCGAGGGCGTACGCAGCGCGGGGTTGTTCAATCCAGCGCGCATCTGAATGAGCTGAATCGTCCACTCCACATCGGTGAGACCACCGGGGCCGAGCTTCACGTGACGAGCGGGCTCGATGCCGCGAGGCAGGCGCTCGTTCTCCATGCGGGCTTTGAGTAAGCGAATGTCACGCACATCTGACTCGCTCACTCCCCCGTA
>CAUTGT010000182.1:0-3709 GCA_963537735.1 uncultured Actinomycetaceae bacterium
CGCACCAGCTCGATCGTGATCGCGCCCAGCAGGGAGATGATGACCGCTCCGGGGACCGCCCACGAGTCGGCCGGGCTCACGTTCGCGAACGTGCCCGCCAGCCAGCCCAGCGCGACGCCGGTCAGAGAGATGTGGCCGATACCGTCGCCAAGCATCGCCAGGCGCCGGTGGACCAGGTAGGTGCCGATGATCGGGGCGGTGAGGCCCACGATCAGGGCAGCGAGCAGCGAACGCTGCATCATTTGCGAGGACAGGAGGGTAGTCAGTGCGTCAATCATGTCTCGCTCCCGTCTAGATTCCGCTCACGAGGCCGTGGTCGCTCGTCGCGGACCTCGCCTCGGTCGTGGGGTGGCAGTGATCGCCGCCGCCGTGATGCTGTTCGTGGTCGTCCTCGATGTGGGGAGGGCCGTCGTAGGAGACGTGCCCCGCGCTGATGTGCAGCTCGCGGTCCAGGAGAGGGCCGAGTTCGCCCAGCTCGTGCAAGACGATGAGGATCGTGGTGCCCTCCGCCTTGGCGTCGGCGACGATCTGCGCGAGGCGCGCTCGCGATGTCGCGTCGATTCCGGCCATCGGCTCGTCCATGATGAGCAGCTCGGGGCGTCGCACGAGGGCGCGCGCGATGAGGACGCGCTGAGCCTGCCCGCCCGAGAGGATGTTGAGCGGGGAGTGGGCGCGGTGGGCCATGCCGACGCGTTCGAGGGCGGCCAGGGCCTTCGCCGTGTCGCCCGGCAGCGCCCACAGGCGGCGAGGCCCGAGCAGGCCGGATCGCACGACCTCGATCGCGCTGGCGCTGATCGCGCCGCCCGAGGAGATGCGCTGGGGCACGTAGCCGATCTTGTTCCACGGCACGCGTCGGCGCGTGGAAATCGAGCGCCCGAAGAGCTGGGCGTCACCGCTCGTGATGGGCGCGGTGCCCAGCAGGGCCTTCAGGGTCGTGGACTTGCCCGATCCGTTCGAGCCCGTGATCGCCACGGTCTGGCCGGCGGGGATGTCGAGCGAGATCCCGTGGAGGATCAGGTCCGTATCCCAGGCCACGTGCAGGTTGTCGAGACGCACGACGGCGGTCGCCTCCGCGAAGGAGGCTCCCGCCGTCGTGGGGTTGTCAGTCGTTGTCACTGGCAGTCGAGGGCTTTCGTCAGGGCGTCAATGTTGGAGTTCATCGTCGCGGCGTAGTCCTTGGATGCGTCGGTCTGGGACTCGATCGGGTCCAGGACGGCCGTCGTGATGCCGAGGTCGTCGGCCAGGGTCTGAGCGACCTTGGGGTCGATGAGGGCCTCGGTGAAGATCGTCGTCACGCCCTGCTCCTTGGCGATCTGGGCGATTTCAGCCAGACGCGCGGGGGAGGGGGAGGACTCGGGGTCGAGGCCGGAGATGCCGACCTGGGTCAGGCCCGTGCGGTCCGCCAGATAACCGAAGGCGGTGTGGGCGGTGACGAAGGTCTTGACCTTGCAGTTCGAGGTCTTGGTGACCAGGGTGTCGCTCAGGGTGCTGAGCTCGTCGGCCAGGGCCTTCGCGTTCGCCTTGTAGACGTCGGCATGGGCGGAGTCAGCCTCGGCGAGCTTGTCGCCCACCAGGGTGGCGGCCTTCGCCATGCGGGTGGGATCCAGCCAGAAGTGCGGGTCCGCGCTCATGTCGTGGTGGTGATCGTGGCCCTCGTGATCGTGGCCTTCGTGGTCGTGGTTGTGACCCTCGTGATTGTGGCCTTCATGGTCGTGATCGTGGCCTTCATGGTCATGGCCCGACTGGGCCTCATCGGTGGCCTCTTCCTCGTCCTCGGAGGGGTGGTTTGCGTCGGTGCCGGCCTCGATCAGCTCGGCTGCGGAGGAAACGTCGATGACGGTCTTGGGGGCCTGCTGCTCGATGGCCTCGTCGACCGCGCTCTGGAAGCCCGCGAGGTAGATGACCGCGTCCGCAGAGGACAGGGAGTCAACCATCTTGGGGGAGAGCTCGAGGTCGTGCGGCTCGGCACCGTCCGGGGTCAGCGAGGTAACGGAGACGTGCTCGCCGCCGATCTTCTCAGCTAGGTACTGCAGGGGGTAGAACGAGGCCATGACGGTGAGTTTGCCGTCCTTGGAGGAGCCGCCGTTAGATGTGGATGGGGAGATGCAGGCGGACAGGGTGAGCGCTGTGGCAGCCGCGCATGCGGCAGCAAAGATTCTCTTCGACATGAAAATCATTCTCTTTGAAATTGAGAATCTTTGTCAATTCAATCTCGGTGCCCGGACCGTTGTGATCTGGGGAATTATCTGACGTGTCCCGTCGAGCCGCGCACGATGAGATCGGGCGAAAAGACGTAATCGGCGTGTGTGGGAACGTAGTCGGCTGTGTTCAATGCCTCGAAAAGGGCGCGCACGGCGGAGGCAACGATCGACTGCACGGGCTGGTGAATCGTCGTGAGTGCCGGATCCAGGTGGCTCATGAGGAACGTGTCATCGAAACCGATGACCGAGATGTCGCCCGGGACCGACAGGCCGAGCGAGGAAATCGTGCGGATCGCGCCGAGAGCCTGCAGGTCAGAACCTGTGATGATCGCCGTCGCGCCGCGCTCCAGGAGGGCGTGCGTGTAGGCGGCCGCGGCCTCGTACGTATAGAAGGTCTCTTCGATGATGGGGGCGTGGTCTCCGATCAGCTCGCCCATCACCTGCGTGAACGCCTCGGCCTTGCGCAGTGCCGGGACGATGTGCGTGCGGCCGGTCAGAAGTGCGATGCGCGTGTGGCCCAGCTCGTGAAGGTGCGTGATAGCGGCACGGATGCCGAGAGAATCTCCGGTGGAAAAGTCGGGGGCCGGGACCTCGGGGCGTGCGCCGTTGATCGTGACGAAGGGGATTCCGCGCGCGGCGGCGTCGTGATAGGGGGAGAGGTCAGATAGGAGGTCGGCGTGTCTGCCGGAGACGAAGATGAGCCCGCTGACGCGGTGTTCGATGAGCGATGACAGGTGGTCGAACTCGGACGTCGCCCCCGGTGTCTGCGTACGGATGAGAGCGATGCCGCCCGCGCGAGAGATCTCCTCCTGGAGATGATGGGCAAAGGAGGCAAAGATCGGGTTCGTCAGCTCCGGCACGATGACGCCGATCGTCGGGGTGCTGGGCGTGTGTTCACTGGGTGGACGGTCGTAGCCCAGCTCGTCGATCGCCGTCAGAACTCTGCGGCGCGTGTCTTCGGAGACCTGTCCGACGCCGTTGAAAACGCGTGAAACAGTTGCAGTCGATACGCCGGCATGAGCGGCGATGTCGGCCATGCTTGTACGATTTTTGGTCATCGGCGCAACGCTCCTTTGGGTGTCCGAGTGCAGCTGTTTCCATACAAATGTAACAGCTTGCACACAATTCCGAAAATTGTTGCAGAAACAAAATCCGACGTATTACAGTGACCATGTAGCAGGTCGCTGATGGAGGCGACCCGCCTGACCAACACAGGAGAAATAATGCGACGTGGCATCGCAGCGCTCGGCGTCCTCGCGGCGGCTACCGCCCTGGCCGCCTGCAACAACGGCACCACCTCTTCCTCGACCTCCTCGGACAGCGCGAACACCGACGCTGTGGCGACCCTGACGATCTGGGCGGACGACACCCGCTTCTCCCAGGTTCAGCACCTCGCCGAGGACTTCACCACCAACACCGGCGTGAAGGTCGACGTCGTGCAGAAGTCTGAAGGTGACATGGACACCGAGTTCACCACCCAGGTGCCCACCGGCAACGGCCCCGACATG
>CAUTGT010000183.1:0-3691 GCA_963537735.1 uncultured Actinomycetaceae bacterium
TCGTGTGGGATCTTCTCCTTATCCGGTACGAGGGCCTTGTCCGCGAACTCCGGGTCGATCGTGGTGAACTCGCAGTGCTGTGGGACAAACTCGTAGAGATGAGGATAGATGCCGGGCAGGAGTGTGTCGGTGGTTGCCCCTTCCGTGAGGAGCTGGATCGTCTCGTCGGGGACGGTCGCAACAGCGTTTAGCCAGAACTCGGGGTCCTGTGCGGGGATAAAGGCAAGCGCCGGGGAATACTCGACGACGACGTGCACCTCGCTCGCCTCCAAATTTGGCCAACGCACGTTCACGGAGTCCGTCCGGTCCTGAACGGTCGGCTCTTCATCGCTCTTGTAGACAAAATCGGCGAAGCGCGGGTCTTGCGGATACTGAGTCGGCGTGGCCGCCGGTGTGTTCCTGGGTATGAAGGGGTTGCACGCGGAGGCGAGCACCGTGATGACGACGAGGCAAAGAAAACACCTGCTCAGGGCGTCCGCCCGAGGCCGAATAGCTCGCAGGCGAGGCCTGTGGGTCACTGGAGTCTCCTTTGTCCATACTTCTGATGGGAGCCTACAAGGGGGAGGTCCCGGGAAGCAACTTGCTTCCCGGGACCTCCCGAGCCCATGAGCCGCCGATCAGTGCGGCATGTAGGCGCCGAGCCAGCCCTGGGATGCGATGAACACCAGGGTGCACAGCACCAGGAGCAGGCCGATTGAGTAGGGGGCGGCCTTCTTGAGGATTTCCGCGTCGGAGCCCTTCGAATCCACCGCGGTCGCGGCGATCGCGAGGTTCTGCGGGGAGACGATCTTGCCGATGCCGCCGCCGATGGTGTTGGCGGCCAGCAGGATCGACGGGTCGAGGCCCGCGCCGGCTGCGGCGGTCGACTGCAGGTTCGCGAAGAGCGCGCCCGCCGAGGTCGCGGAACCTGCGACGGCCGTGCCGATCCAGCCCAGGATGGGGGAGAGGAACGCGAAGGCCGCGCCCGTCGTCGCCAGGGCGGCGCCGATCGAGGTGGTCTGGCCCGAGAAGTTCATGACGAAGGCGAGGGCCATGACGGAGGCGATCGTCAGGATGGCCATGCGCAGTGAGTAGATGGTGCGCGGCAGGACCGCGAACATCTCACCCACGGAGGTCTGGAAACGGCCGTTCGAGGAGTTCGTGCCGTACACGATGGCGACGATGATGCCGGTGACGAAGATCCAGGTGCCGGGGTTGGACAGGATCTGCAGGTTGTAGTTGGCGGCGGTCGAGGGCGATCCGTCGGCGGTCAGCAGGTTGCCGTAGATGCCGGGCCACGGGATCTTCACGTCAGTCGAGGAGAAGAAGGCGGCGATCGGCTTGGCCAGCTTCGTGATTGCGATGATGACGACGACGAGGACGTAGGGCAGCAGGGCCAGGCCGATGCGCGAGCCGGTGGGCTTGTCGGCCTCGTCGGCCTCGGTCGCGCACTCCGCGGGGGTCGTCGGGCCCCAGACCAGCAGGAAGGCGTAGCAGGCGGCGAATCCGAGCAGCGAGCCGACGACGGCGGTCAGCTCGTAGGAGACCGAGGGGGTGAAGAAGTGGCCGACGCCGGCCGCGGCACCCGCAACGAGGGCGAGGGGCCACAGCTGGCGCACGCCGCGGCTGCCGTCGAGGATGAACAGCATCAGGACCGGGATGAATAGACAGAAGATCCAGGTCAGGTGGCCCATGTCGCCGGCGACGACGACGGGGTCCGCCCCGCCGAGCTTGCCAGCGGTGGTCGTGGGGATGGCCATGGCGCCGAAGCCGACGTTGATGGCGTTACCGACGACGGTGACGACGGCGGCCTTGATCTTCGGGACTCCGAGGGTCACGAGCATGGCGCAGGTGATGGCCACAGGAGCGCCGAAGCCGGCCAGGCCCTCGAGCAGGCCACAGAAACACCAGGCGACGATGAGGGCCTGGGCGCGTTGGTCACCGCGGCCGATCGTATTAAAGACGGCCTTCAGGTCGGAGCTGCGTCCGGACTTCTCGGTGAGGTTGTACAGCCACACGGCCGCGATGATGATGTAGATGATCGGCATGAAGCCCATGGCGGCACCCTGCGTGCCGGACAGGAGAGCCATGCCGACGGGCATCTTGAAGGCGAAGACCGCGATGCCCAAGGACAGCACCAGGGAGATGATCGAGCACCAGTGGGTGGCGACCTTGAAGACCCCCATGAGGACGAAGAACACGACGAGCGGAAGAAGCCCGACGACGGCTGTCAGGAAGACATTCCCCGCGACTGCCGTCGTCGACGGGGTAAAGGATTGGGCTAACAAGAGAGAAGTCATGGCTGCTCCGCGCGTCAGTGAGTGGGACAATGGACCTAATTATCATGACATATCAAGGCGGGGGGCGGACGCATTTTTGAGCGTTTTTCTTTGTCAGTGCTGGCCGGGGGAGCGCGCCGCATCTCACGTCCAGTATGCGCAGCGTCTGCTCGCGGGCGGAGCCTCGTCGATAGACTACGAAGCGTGAAGACTACATCCGCTGTTCCTGTCCCCTCCGGCTCGCGCATGCCGATTCGTAAGTATCGGCCGTTCCTCGACACGAATCCCGTGGACCTGCCGGATCGCCAGTGGCCCTCCAAGCGCATCACGAAGGCGCCGCGCTGGATGTCCACCGACCTGCGCGATGGCAACCAGGCCCTCATCGAGCCGATGGACCCGGCACGCAAGCGTCGCATGTTCGACCTGCTCATTAAGCTGGGTTATAAGGAGATCGAGATCGGTTTCCCCGCGGCCTCGCAGACCGACTACGACTTCGTGCGTTCCCTCATCGAGGACGACGCGGTGCCCGAGGACGTGACGATCTCGGTTCTCACCCAGTCGCGCCCCGAGCTGATCGAACGCACGGTCGAGGCCATGGTGGGCTTCCCGCGCGCGACGGTGCACCTCTACAACGCGACGGCCCCCGTGTTCCGCGAGGTCGTGTTCCATGCGGACAAGGCGCAGACGGTTGAGCTCGCTCAGTCCGGTGCACGCGAGATTATTGCGCAGGCTGAGAAGCGCCTGGGCGATGAGACGATCTTCGGCTTCGAGTACTCGCCCGAGATCTTCGTCGATACTGAGCTCGATTTCGCCCTTGAGGTGTGCGAGTCCGTCATGGACGTGTGGGAGCCGGGCGAGGGGCGCGAGATCGTCCTGAACCTGCCCTCCACGGTGGAGCGTTCGACCCCGAACGTGTTCGCGGACCAGATCGAGTGGATGAGCCGCAACCTGAGCCGCCGCGAATACGTGGCCCTGTCCGTGCACCCCCATAACGACCGCGGCACGGGCGTGGCGACGGCCGAGCTGGCGCTCCTGGCTGGCGCGGATCGTATCGAGGGCTGCCTGCTGGGCCAGGGCGAGCGCACCGGCAACGTCGACCTGGTGACCCTGGGCCTGAACCTGTTCAGCCAGGGCATCGATCCGGGCATCGACTTCTCCGACGTGGACGCGATTCGCCGCACGGTCGAGTACTGCACGCAGATGGAGACTTCGCCGCGCGCCCCCTACGTCGGCGATCTGGTCTACACGAGCTTCTCCGGTTCCCACCAGGACGCGATCAAGAAGGGCTTCACCGCCCGCAAGGCCAAGGTCGACGCCGCGGGTGGCGACGAAGAAGCGGTCGTGTGGGAGCTGCCCTACCTGCCGATCGACCCTCACGACGTGGGCCGCTCGTACGAGGCCGTGGTGCGCGTGAACTCGCAGTCCGGCAAGGG
>CAUTGT010000184.1:0-3665 GCA_963537735.1 uncultured Actinomycetaceae bacterium
AGGGAGGTCACGGCAAGAATGCGTCGCGTGTTGATCATGGCCCCATCCTATGAAGCGCCACGCCACTCACGCACCGCCACGCCGGGCAGCGCCCAGGGGTGACAAGCCGCGCACCGGGCCCGCACTGCGTACCCGGCCCCGGCCTCGTCCCCGCTATCGAGTGACAGGCTCGATCTCCACGGGGGCCACGTCCATCTCAGCCAGCGGCACCACCCGATCCTTGCGCGCGACGTGGTAGCCCCACCAGACGACGCCGAACAGCGGCAGGCCGATGTAGGAGGAGGCGACCTCCCAGACCTGGCCATGAAGCACCGCTTCATAGTTCTGTCCGGCCATGACGACCAGGCACATGATGAAGGCGATGATCGGGCCAGCCGGGAAGAACGGCGATCGATACGGCAGATCCTCGAGGCGATACCCCTGGAGCATGTACGCGCGGCGGAAACGAATATGACTGACCGCGATGCCCAGCCACATGATGATGCCGGAAATACCGACGATGTTCACCAGCCAGATGTACGCGTCGTTGAAGACCAGCTGCGTGAGGAAGCCAAACGCCGCGGTCACCGTCGTCACCGCCATCGCGTAGGCGGGCACGCCGCCCTTGGTGACGCGCGCAAAGATCGCGGGCGCCTGACGCTTCAGAGCCATCGAGTGCAGCATGCGCGAGGCGGCGTAGAGGCCCGAGTTACCCGCGGACAGGATCGACGTCAGGATGACCGCGTTCATGACGGCGGCCGCCGCGCCGATGCCCATGCGCGCAAAGACGAGCGTGAAGGGCGACTGAGCGATGTTGTTCGCCGAATCATCGGCCGCACTCAGCAGGCTCGGGTCCGTGTACGGCAGCAGCGTGCCGATCACGGCGATCGCGCCGATGTAGAAGAACATGATGCGCCAGAACACCGTGCGGATCGAGCGCGGCACGTCCCTGCGCGGATTCTCGGACTCGCCCGCGGCCACGCCCACCAACTCGGTGCCCTGGAAGGAAAAGCCCGCGATCATGAACACCGCGATGACGCCCACGAAACCGTTATGGAAGGGCGCGTCCCCGATCGTCCAATTCGACAGGCCCGGAGAGTTCGAGCCCATCACCCCGGCGATCATGAAGACGCCCGACAGGACGAAGACGATAACGATGACGACCTTGATGGCGGCCAGCCAGAATTCGGCCTCACCGTAGACTCTCGCCGAGAGCGCATTGAGTCCGACGACGATGACAAGGAATCCCACCGCCCATATCCACGAGGGCACGGATGGGAACCAGTAGGCCATGACCAGGCCCGATGCCACGAGGTCCGCGGCCACCGTCACCGCCCAGTTGAACCAGTAGTTCCACCCCATCGCGAAACCGAAGGACGGGGAGATGAACTTGGTGGCGAAGGTCTGGAAGGAGCCCGCGACCGGCTGATGCGCGCTCATCTCACCCAGGGACTGCATGAGGAGCAGCACCATCAGGCCAATCGCCGCGTAAGCGAGAAGGGCACCGCCCGGACCGGCGTTCGCGACCGTCGCACCGGAGGCCAGGAACAGGCCCGTGCCGATCGCTCCGCCGATGGCGATCATCTGCATGTGACGCGACGCCAGGCCGCGTTTGAGCGCCGTGTTGGAGCGCTCGCGCACATCGCTGGCGATGTCGTCGGGAGTGGGGGTAGCCATGAGTCGGTTCCTCATCTGTTGATCGTCGAGTCCCATCTTAGTCCCACAATCGCTTGTGGCAACGTTGACAGTTTCTTTTCTCATTCTTTAATGAGGCCGGGGCCCCTTTCCGTTTTTGTCACACCGTCGCCCGCCACGGCCTCGCCCCCACCAGACGAGCCGCACACACTCTGGGCAGTTACACTAAACCCACCCACGCCACCGCAGGAGGTTCCTATGACGCAATCCCTTATGAGCATCGGCTGGATGCTCCTCGCCCTCGTCCTCTCTGCATCCATCGGCCTCGAGCGACAGGTCCGAGGAAAGAGCGCCGGCCTGCGCACCCAGGCCATCGTCGGCCTCACTGCCTGCCTCATGATGCTCATCTCCAAGTACGGCTTCTCCGACATCCTCGTCGATGGCATTACCCGCTACGACCCCTCGCGCGTCGCCTCGCAGATCGTCTCGGGCATCGGCTTCCTCGGCGCCGGCATCATCCTCACCCGTCACGGCGCGATCCGAGGCCTCACGACCGCGGCCACCATCTGGGAGACCGCGGCGATCGGCATGGCATGTGGCGCAGGCCTGTGGTGGCTCGCCGTGGCCGGAACGGTCCTCCACTTCATCGTTATCGCCCTCCTGACGCCCCTCGTTCAGTTCATCCTCATGCGCACGCATGGACACAAGGTCACGCTCACCGTCCATTACACGCCGGGGCACGGCGTCCTCTCCACGATGCTGAGCCAGGTCTCTTCCCTGGGCTGGACGGTCTCGGCGGTATCGACCCACACGGATTCAAGCGACCGCGCGACCACCGCGCGATTCACTGCGGCGACACGCCAGGACCTCTCACGCTCCCTGCTGGTAACTACTCTGGCCGACCTCGATGGCGTCGCAGGCGTCGACATCAGCGAAGACGACGACGAATAGAGTCCACAGCATAGACGAGGGGCCCGCGGATCACCGCGGGCCCCTCGTTCGCACCATCAGGCTCTCAGCGCGTCACGCCTGAGGACCGAAAGGATTGTGGGGCTTGGCGCCCAGCTGGGGCTGCTGCTGGCCAAACTGAGCCTGCTGGCCATACTGAGGCTGACCGGCCTGAGGCTGGCCGGCCTGGGGAGCCTGGAAGCCACCCTGCTGCTGGCCGAACTGAGGCTGGCCGGCCTGGGGAGCCTGGAAGCCACCCTGCTGCTGACCGAACTGAGGCTGACCGGCCTGGGGAGCCTGGAAGCCACCCTGCTGCTGGCCGAACTGGCCCTGCTGCTGCCCCATCTGCACACCGGCGAACGCGCCACCAAAGGCATTCGGGTTGTTGATCGGCGCGACCGCTCCATTTTTCAGCTCCATGAGCAGGAAGCCGCCCGCAACGCCGAGCGCGATAGAGAACAGCAACAGCATGTACGCACCAAAGCCCGCGTGGACGTAGTCATAACTAAGCGCGACAAAGAACTGAATGACACCAAGCAACGCCACCACAAACGCGCCGATGCTCGCCGACAGGTAGGCCCACTTCTGATTCGTGAACCAGTAGGCGATGCCCAGGCCGACGACAGCCATCAGCATGATGAGATGGAATGCCGAGTATCCACCCTTCGCGGTGAACATCGACGCACTTCCATAGTCATTGCTGACGTAAGGCAGCAGCATCGAGACGAGGATCAGCACCGCCGACGCGGCGATACCAATGAGCGAGTATGTTGCACGAACGGAACGACCGCTCACCTTGCCCGTTTCGGCGACGACAGCCGACTGGAACTGGTTGAACGCCGTATTTGCAGCAGCGCTGAACTGCTGACCCGCCGACGGGCCGGCCGGAGCGTAACCCGGCTGACCAAACTGCTGCTGGCCGGGCTGACCGAAGGGAGCCTGCTGACCCTGCTGCGGCTGCGCACCGAACTGCTGCTGGCCGGGCTGACCGAAGGGGGCCTGCTGGCCCTGCTGCGGCTGGCCACCAAACTGAGGCTGACCCTGCTGCGGCTGGCCGGGCTGACCGAAGGGGGCCTGCTGGCCCTGCTGCGGCTGGCCGCCGA
>CAUTGT010000185.1:0-3651 GCA_963537735.1 uncultured Actinomycetaceae bacterium
ATGACCTCGAGAGTGTCCAGGAAGTCCTGGTGGCCGCCGTACCACGGGTCGGGCACGTCGCCGCTGCCCTCGGGGTCGAGGTCGCGGTACAGGCACACGCGCGGCCCCTGCCCCAGGTCGGCCGAGGACGCGGGCGCGCCCTCATGCTCAACCCCCGCACGATCGGCGAGGCGCTCCAGAACGCTCAGGTGGCGCGAGGTCATGGCCAGGATGAGGTCCCACTCCCCCAGCTCGCCGGCGCGGATCTGGCGCGCGCGGTGGTCGGGCACGGCGTACCCGGCGTCGCGCAGCACGCGGGCGGCGCGGCGGTCGATCGGGTTGCCGGCTTCCTCGTCGGAGACGCCGGCGCTATCGACGACGACGTCCACGCCGGCGCGCGCGGCGGCCTGTTCGAGGATCGCGTGGGCCATCGTGGAGCGGCAGATGTTGCCGGTGCACACCATGAGGACGCGGGCGGGGCGGGTCATGTTCGTTTCCGTTCGTTCGGGGCGACGAGGCCGGGGCGCGGTTCAGTGGGGGCCGCAGGGTATAGCCGGGGCGGGCGCTCAGAGCAGCGTCAGGTAGGCGCGCACGGCCTGGGCGCTGTGCGCGGCGGCGCGGGCGCCGTCCATGTGGAAGGCCTGGTCGGCGGTGGGGCCGCACAGGTCGGAGACGGCTCGAAGTGAGATCCAGTCGACGTCGGAAGACCAGCAGACCTGGGCCATCGCGCAGGTTTCCATGTCGGTGCCGATGGCGTCGGGGAATCGCTCGCGCATGGGGCCGACGTTGGCCTCGGTGCAGAAGGAGTCGGAGGAGATGATGCGCCCGGTGCGCACGGGGTGGTCGATGAGGCCGCGCAGGATGGGCAGGCGTTCCTCGGCGGCTTCGGAGGTGGTGTAGTCGACGGGCATCTGGGGGACCTGGCCCATGGCGTAGCCGAAGGCGGTCGCGTCGGCCTGCCCGTAGATGGCGCGGGTGCCGGCGGCGATGTCGCCGACGTTGATGTCGCGGGCGAGGCCGCCGGTGGTGCCGGCCACGATGACGATGGGCGCCTCGACGAGGGTGAGGGCGCGCGCGGTCGCGGAGGCGGCGTTGGCCAGACCAATGCCGGAGGTGACGACCAGGACGGTGCGTCCGTCGAGGATGCCGAGCACGAAGCGCTGGGTCTTGTGGCTGCCCGCGAGGATGGCCTGGGGCGTCTCGTCGTCGCCGATGGGCGCGAGCTCGTGCAGGAGGGGCGCGGCCTCCATGTCCATGGCGGCTTGGATAATGGCGTCGACGCGGATGCGCTCGGGGAAGCTGAGGTTCATGGTTCCCATCGTAGGGGACGAGGCCCGCCACGGTCGCGCTCGCCTCGCGCGGGGGCGGCACAGAGCACGCACCACAGGGGACGCGAAGCGGGTCCGAGCCCCGGCCTCGTGCCGGTCAGGCGGAGCGGCGGCGCGCCCACGCGCACGCGCCGGCGAGACCGAGGAGGGCGGCGCCGAGGCCGAGGTGGGGGTAGATGCCGACGGCACCGGCGTTGGGCAGGACGCCGACCTGGGTGTCGACGACGCGGATGGCGGGCAGCGCGGCGGCGCCCGTGCCCGCGGAGGCGGGGATGACGCGCACGGAGGTGAAGCCCTCGTCGGCGCCGAAGTCGGTGGTGATCACCGTGGGGGCCGAGGCATCGGCGCCCACCTCGATGTGGAAGGGCACGGCGCGGGGCAGGAGGACGTGCCCGGCGGGGGCGCGGGTCTCGACGAGCCAGTAGGTCTTGCCGGTCTCGAGAGGCGCGGTGACGAACTGCGAGTCGCCGTCGGAGGTGGACACGGGGGTGCCGGTCAGGGCCTCGTTGTCGTAGATCGCGAAGGCGGCGCCCTCGAGCGGGTAGGTGCCGTCCTCGTTGGCGGTGCCGACGGGCTGGGTGCCGGCCTTTTCGATGCGGATGGTGCGCGGGCGGGCGGGGGCGCAGGCCTCGTTGTTGGCGGCACCGTCGTGGTCGTAGGGGCCGGCGACGGAGTTGTAGAGGCCGCGCTTGGGGGTCAGGCGCCCGTTCGAGGGGACGCACTCGAGGGCGGACTCGCTGTATCCGGCGGCCGCCTTGTCGCGGGCGACCTTCATGCGGATGAACCAGGTCGCGGACTTTCCGGGTTCGACGTTGGTGCCCTGGGTGAGGACGTAGGTGGCGGCGCGGTTCTGTTCGCGGGCGCTGCCCAGGCCCTCGAGAGAGGTGGCGATCGCCGCGGAGCGCAGGGTGAGGCCGGGTGCGAAGGCCGGGGTGTCGACGAGTCGACCGGTCGTGCCCGCGATCGTGCCGTCGTTCGTGGCGGTGACGCGGTAGGTGACGGTGATTGTGTCACCGGAGGCACCCTCGACGCTTTCGACGGTCTTGTCGATGCGCAGCTTGGGGGCCTGCTGCTGGATCGTGAAGTTGCAGGTGATCGGCACGGCGGCCGCAGTCTTGGCCGGGGGCACGTCCGAGAAGTCGATGCCGCCGGTCATGGGGTCGCGCGTGACGTTGACGGGCTCGCCGATGCCGTTGACGCAGTTAATGTCGGTGAGCTCCCAGCGCGCCGAGTTCGGGTCGTCGGAGACCTTCCAGGGCCCGAAGTAGCCGGGTTCGCCGAAGCGCAGGGGGCGGCGCCCGGGGATGCGCGGGCCGGTCTCGGCGATGACGAACTGGGAGTAGCCGGGGATGAAGGCCTGGTATCCGGACGTCACGGTGCCGTCCTTGCCGTAGCCCGTGGGGGTCAGGGGGCTGTCCGCGAAGGAGGACCAGTCGACGAAGCCGCCAGCGTTCTCAGCAGTCTTGAGGGGTTCGCCCGTGGGCGAGACGAAGTCGCCGATGCCCAGCGTCGTGAAGTTGAAGGAGGGGATCTTGCCGCCGATCGCCTCGGATTCCGGGGTGACGGTCTTGGCGATGCGGATGTAGCGCTCCTGGCTGAAGGTCGCGTACAGGCACCCGTAGGAGGTCTTGTTTTCCTTCGAGCTGAAGGTGGACACGGGGGTGACGCCGCCTGGCGGCGTGTCCGGGCAGACGCCGTCGCCGCTGGGGGTGAAGCCGGCGATGACGAGTCGGTACGGGATTCCGTCGATCATGACGGTCTTGTTCGAGGTGGTCCGCGAGATCGTCAGGACGTCCTCGGAGTTGGGGCTCTGGTCGGGCGTTCCCGCGGCATCGGGGTAGGCGGCCGGGTTGTTCGTGTAGATGTCGCGGTTGCCTCGGCCCTTGCCGACGTGGCGGTAGCAGTACCAGACGCCCGGTCCGGCGTCGCGGTTGAGGGCGGCGTAGGGCGCGTTGGCAGGGCAGGAGTTCGGTCCGCTGGCACGCGAGGCGAGCATGTAGGCGCCCTCATCGCTCAGGGCCGCGGTGGTGTCGGTGTCGTCCTCGGTCTCCTCCTGGTCGAAGGGGAAGGAGTCCTCGATGCCGCCGATGTTAACGTCGATCGACGAGTGGACCCACTGGCTGGCCGAGTGCACCTGGAAGTTGTTGTGTCGCACGGTGCCCAGCAGGAAGGGCTTGCCGATGGGGACGTCGCCCGGGTTGTTGGGCTTGTACCCCAGGGCGTTGGTGTTCTCGGGGGAGATGACGCCGGTGGCGACGGGGTTGGCGGCGGGCAGGCCGCGCGCGATGTAGGTCCAGTAGTCGCCCGAGGCGACGGCGGCGTCCAGCATGGGCTGGGCGGTTCC
>CAUTGT010000186.1:0-3636 GCA_963537735.1 uncultured Actinomycetaceae bacterium
CAGCCGGTAACCTGGACACCAGCAAGACCCCATTCCCCACTACGGAGGACACGTCATGAGTGACGACAACGCAGACAAGCTGACCCGCCTCGAAGAAGAAGGCGAAATCGCCGCCGACTACCTGGAAGAGCTGCTTGACATCGCCGACCTCGACGGCGACATCGAGATCGACGTCGAAAACGGCCGCGCCTCGGTCGAGATCGTCGCCGACGATCCCGATGCCCTCGACCGCCTCGTGGGCGACGACGGCGAGGTCCTGGATGCCCTCCAGGAGCTGACCCGTCTGGCCGTCCAGACCGAGACCGGTGAGCGCTCGCGCCTCATGCTCGACATCGCCGGCTTCCGCGCCGAGCGCAAGGAAGAGCTGCAGGACATCACGCGCGAGGCCATCGCCCGCGTGCGCGCCACGGGGGAGGCCGTCAAGCTCGACGCCATGAACCCCTTCGAGCGCAAGGTGTGCCACGACGTGGTCGCCGACGAGGGCCTGACCTCCGAGTCCGAGGGTGCCGAGCCGCACCGCCGCGTGGTCATCCTCCCCGAGGATACCGACGGTGAGTGAGAACCCGAACGGGACAGGAAGGGGTCGCCAGGTCGGCGACCCCTTCGTCCCAGAAGAGCCCACGCAGGCCGTCCGCGACTTCTTCGGGCCGGCCTTCGCCGAGGTCGCCGAATACGCGCGCATGCTCGAGGAGGAAGGCGAGATTCGCGGCCTCCTCGGCCCGCGCGACATGGAGCGCATCTGGTCGCGCCACATCGTTAACTCTGCGGCTGTCCTGGACTTCATGCCGCGTAAGGATGGCCGTCAGGTCCTCGACGTCGGCTCCGGCTCCGGGCTGCCTGGCATCGTGATCGCCGCCTGTCGGCCCGAGCTCGACGTGCACCTCGCAGAGCCGATGGCGCGCCGCGTCGAGTGGCTGATGGACGTCGTGGAGGACCTGGGCCTCGACAACGTGACGATCCACCAGGCGCGCGCTGAGGAGCTGCGGGGCAAGGGCAAGGCCGACGTGGTGACGGCCCGCGCCGTGGCCAACATGAGCAAGCTCGTGCGCATGACGTCGAAGCTCATTGCTCCCGGCGGCTCGCTCGTGGCCCTCAAGGGTCGCCGTGCGCCCATCGAGGTTGACGAGGCCGAAGCCGAGCTGCGTCGTCACCACCTGCGCGCCGAGATCCACGAGGTGCCCTCCATCATGGAGGACGAGTCCACGTACGTGGTCGTCTGCACGCGGATTAAGTAACGCGTCCCCAGTGGGGGAAAGGAGCGTCGTGGCGGTTGCTGCGGCGCTCCTCTCATATAGTGACGCAGACCACATGGATGTGGTGTTCTGTCATTTCGATTGTCTCGAGTGACGGTTTGTCGCATCTTTCTTCTTCGCTGGGAGAATCGATCCTACAGAACGAAATTTTTGGCGCAGCGAGGCGATGTGTGTCGATTGTGTGCACCTGGATGCATCCAGGGCCTTTCGGGCTGGAAGTGTGTGCGACTGCCCGTAAACTAGGGGCAGTATCTAGGAAGGTGTCACGTGAGTACCAACAACACCCCTTTGTCGAATCAGATCGAGCGCAACATGCGCGATCTGGCCATGCTTGAGCGCGCAACGTTCCCGCGTCCGCAGCATACGCGCATTATCGCCGTCGCGAACCAGAAGGGGGGCGTCGGTAAGACGACGTCCGCCGTTAATATCGCAGCCGGCCTCGCGATGGGGGGCTTGTCCGTTCTGGTCGTCGACGCGGATGCTCAGGGAAACGCCTCGAGCGCGCTCGGCGTTCCACACCCCGCCGGTACTCCGTCTACCTATGACGTCATTATCGGTGGGGCCAGCGTTGCCGACGTCGTGCAGCCGTGCCCCGATATTGACGGCATCATGGTCTGCCCGGCCACGATCGACCTCTCCGGCGCCGAGATCGAGCTCGTTGACGTCGAGCGTCGTGAATACCGACTGCGTGAGGCGTTGCGTGAATACGTCTCCGAGCATGCCGATATCGACATCGTTCTCATCGACTGCCCGCCTTCCCTCGGGCTCGTCACGCTCAACGTCATGGTCGCTGCCGACGAGGTCATGATTCCGATTCAGGCCGAGTACTACGCCCTGGAGGGCCTCAGCCAGCTGTGGAATACCGTCGAACGTATCGGCGTGGACCTCAACCCTGGCCTGCGCGTCTCGGGCATGCTGCTGACCATGGCGGACAAGCGCACGAAGCTTTCCGAGGAGGTCGAGAGCGAAGTGCGTTCGCACTTCCCGGACCACACCTTTGACACCGTCATCCCGCGTTCTGTACGCATTTCTGAGGCTCCGAGCTACGGACAGACCGTCGTCACGTACGATCCCCGTAACGTTGGCGCGATCGCGTATCGGAAGGCTGCGCTCGAGCTGTGCCAGCGCGTCGCAGCCTCCGAGGAGTGATTGTTTCACGTGAAACATTCGGAGTTTTCCGCTTGTTTCCGCAGATCGGAACGTATTAGTCACCATGCGTGAGCATTGGTGCAACAAAGTGATCAAAGACGCTTACTAGCTGAGCGCATGCCATTGTTTCACGTGAAACAATGAACCGACGCAATTGAAGGAGTATTGCAATGGCGGATGCAGCACCGAAGTCTGAGGGCCGTAAGGGCGCTCGCAAGCACACCGGCCTCGGCCGTGGTCTTGGCGCTCTCATTCCTCAGACCAGTGAGCAGACGCCGCACAACGCACCCTCCGCTCCCTCCCGTCCCCTGGACGTGTTCTTTCCCGAAGGTAACTCCGCCGGCAAGCGTGGAGGTTCTGCAAAGGACCTTTTGCAGCCCAAGCGTGGCACTGCCTCGTCTAAGAAGAAGCGCCCGTCGATGCCGTCCGTCGAGGCGGCTGGTGGACGACGCGGTGGCGGCTCTCGCAGCACCCTCGGCGGTGGAATCAATGGCTCAGATTCCCGCCAGAAGGCGGCGAGTGTGCCCGCTCAAGGCGGTTCCGTGAAGGAAGCAGATAAGCGTGAAGAACAGATTGTTTCACGTGAAACATCCGTCGATCACGAGCTTCTTCCGGTACCCGGTGCATCCTTCGCTGAAATTGCGATCGATCAGATCGTTCCCAACACGAAGCAGCCTCGTGAGGTCTTCGACGAGGATGATCTGAAGGAATTGTCGGCCTCTATTAAGGAGGTCGGCGTTCTCCAACCCGTCGTCGTTCGCAGTATTCCCGCGGAGGGTCGCTCCGAGAAGCTCACAGAGTCCCTCGCTGAAAAGCCTCAGGCGCGCTACGAACTGATCATGGGTGAGCGCCGCCTGCGCGCCTCCGAGCTCGCCGGCGAAACCACGATTCCGGCAATTATCCGGGAAACCGAAGACGGGGATCTGCTCCGCGACGCGCTCCTGGAAAACCTCCACCGGGCCCAGCTCAACCCGTTGGAAGAGGCGAGCGCATATCAGCAGCTCATGGCCGATTTCGGGGCGACTCAGGAAGAGCTCGCCAAGCGAATCGCCCGCTCGCGCCCGCAGATTGCTAACACCCTGCGTCTCCTGAAGCTTCCGCCGTCCGTTCAGAAGAAGGTTGCCGCTCAGGTCATCACCGCCGGCCACGCCCGTGCGCTGCTGTCACTGTCGACGCCCGAGGAGATGGAACGACTGGCCGAGCGTATCGTCGCCGAGGGTCTCTCCGTGCGTAC
>CAUTGT010000187.1:0-3630 GCA_963537735.1 uncultured Actinomycetaceae bacterium
TAGTTAGCACTCCGACATGGAGAGTGATAAGACCACCGGTTCGATGAGGCCACCTCAAAAGCGTGGCCGTCCGTCGCGGGCATCGAACCCGATCCGCATCGCGGAAGGACACATTTCCAATGAGCAAGATCATCAAGTTTGATGAGGATGCCCGTCGTGGCATGGAGAACGGCCTCAACCTGCTGGCCGACACCGTCAAGGTGACGCTTGGCCCCAAGGGCCGCAACGTCGTGCTCGACAAGAAGTGGGGCGCCCCCACGATCACCAAGGATGGCGTCTCCGTCGCTAAGGAAATCGACCTTGACGATCCGTTCGAGCGCATCGGCGCCGAGCTGGTGAAGGAAGTTGCCAAGAAGACCGACGACGTCGCAGGCGACGGCACCACCACCGCGACCGTTCTGGCCCAGGCGCTGGTCCACGAGGGCCTGCGTAACGTTGCCGCCGGCTCCAACCCGATCGCCCTCAAGCGCGGCATCGACCAGGCCGTAGAGGCCATCGTCGAGCAGCTGCACGCCGACGCCAAGCCCGTCGAGACCACCGAGCAGATCGCTGCTACGGCCTCCATCTCCGCCAACGATCCCGCCATCGGCAAGCTCATCGCCGAGGCCTTCGAGAAGGTCGGCGCCGAGGGCGTCGTCACCGTCGAGGAGACCAACTCCTTCGACACCACCCTGGAGACCACCGAGGGTATGCGCTTCGACAAGGGCTACCTGTCGGCCTACTTCGTGACCGACCAGGAGCGCCAGGAAGCTGTCCTCGAGGACGCCTACGTCCTCCTCATGGACTCCAAGATCTCCAACGTCAAGGACATCGTCCCCGTCCTGGAGAAGGTCATGCAGACCGGCAAGCCCCTGGCGATCATCGCCGAGGACGTCGAGGGCGAAGCCCTCGCCACGCTGGTCGTCAACAAGATCCGCGGCACCTTCAAGTCCGTGGCCGTCAAGGCCCCCGGCTTCGGCGAGCGCCGCAAGGCGATGCTGCAGGACATGGCCATCCTGACGGGCGGCCAGGTCATCTCTGAGACCGTCGGCCTCTCCCTTGAGAACGCTGACCTCGAGCTGCTGGGCCGCGCCCGCAAGATCGTCGTCTCCAAGGATGAGACCACCATCGTCGAGGGCGCTGGCGACAAGGACATGCTGGATGCCCGCGTGCGCCAGATCCGCCAGGAGATCGAGAACACCGACTCCGACTACGACCGCGAGAAGCTGCAGGAGCGCCTCGCCAAGCTGGCCGGCGGCGTTGCCGTCATCAAGTCCGGCGCGGCCACCGAGGTCGAGCTCAAGGAGCGCAAGCACCGCATCGAGGATGCCGTTCGTAACGCTCGCGCGGCTTCCGAAGAGGGTCTGGTTGCCGGCGGCGGCGTCGCCCTGATCCAGGCCGCCACCGTGGCGCTGCCCAAGCTCGACGCCCTCACCGGTGACGAGGCGACCGGCGTCAACATCGTGCGCCTGGCCATTTCTGCCCCGCTCAAGCAGATCGCTGAGAACGCGGGCGTTGAGGGTGGCGTGGTTGCCGACCGCGTTGCGCACATGGAGCCCGGCCACGGCCTGAACGCCGCGACCGGCGAGTACACCGACCTCATGGCCGCCGGCATCTCCGACCCGGTCAAGGTTACCCGTTCCGCGCTGCAGAACGCTGCGTCGATCGCAGGCATGTTCCTGACGACCGAGGCCGTTGTCGCCGACAAGCCCGAGGCTCCGGCCGCCGGTGGCGACGACGCTGGCGCTGGCATGGGCGGCATGTACTGAGCCGCTCAGCGCTAAGCTGATCCGCCTGGGGGCGGGACTCGTGAGGGTCCCGCCCCCAGGCGTTTGTGTCTGTCTGCGCAGGCTTGAGACGAGGCCAGTGCTCTCCTCGCGGGAACAGGGCCTCTGGCGCGGTTGTCAGACCCCCGCGAACAGGGACGCGGAATGAGTCTCTGCGTCGGCGTAGGTGGAGGCTGCGACCTGCATCTGCGAGGAGATCGCGTCCAGGGCGTCGTGTGTCTGGGCCTGGATGCCCTGCCACTGGGTGATAGTCGCCTGGAAGTTCACCTGCGCCCCGCCCGTCCACGTGTCCTGAAGGGCGAGCAGCTGGGCCATCATCGTATCCACCTCGGTGCGGATGGTGGATGCGGTCGTGCAGGCCTGCGCGGAGGCGGCAGCAATTTGTTCGGCGTCGACGGCGTATGCGGTCATGATGTCACTCCTTTGTGGGACCCCGGGTGGGTCCGTCGACATCGACGCTACGCGCGTGACGACGCGTGATCGAGGCAGAATTGGTGCCCTGTGGATAACCGCCCGCGCCGACAAGTGCCTGTGGATAGCCCCGAGGTATACCCGTGCGACTGACGGGTGAGGTACCGCCGCTCACCGGCACGCACAGCGGCCAGGCTCCACAGGTGTGGAGGGCGCCGGAGGGACCGGAGGGCACGGGCGGGCTTCGAGACGCGGCACCGAGCGAAGCGAGGCCGCCTAGTCTCGCGGGCGGCCGGGGCCTCCGGCGCCTGGAAAACCCGTGGAGCCACGAGCAACATGCGACATCATGCTGGGCCGCCGCCCACGGGCACACAAAGCAGCCCGAGGAGGCAAAAGCAGCCGCGGCCTCGTCAGTCGGATGTGGGCAGGTCCAGGGATTCGACGGCGGACTCGAGGGAGGAGGTCGCCTCCTCGTCCTCATCCGAGTCGGTGTTTTCCTCGATCTTGCGAGGCAGGATACCGGTGGACGTGGCCTCGTCGTCTGGGGAAGCGACGGGGACGCGCTTCTTGATCGAGCGGCGCTTGATGATCAGCGTGCCGGTCGTCGTCGTGGAGTCCTCCACGACCTCGTCGGCATCGTCCGTATCCTCGGTGTCATCCGTGTCCTCGGCTTGGGCAGCCTGGCACAGCTGGACCTTCTCGCGCTCGAGGCGGCTCAGCTCGACCTCGAGGTTTGCGCGGGCGGTGTCCTCCCACGCGGAACCGAGGGGGGACTGGTAGATCGTCTCGTAGCTGAGGAGCTTCTTGATGAGCGCCATGCGTGCCTTGGTGAACTGCAGGTCGTCGAGTTCGCTGAGCTCGGCGCGCAGGGATGTGCGCAGTTTCTTGTAGTCCTGCGGGCTGCAGGCCAGACCCGCCAGGTCGGCGTCGACGAGCACCTGCGCGTCAAAGTCAGTGCGCGGTGCGCGGTGGCGCGTGAGGAACGCGATCAGCTCGTCGATGCGTGCAACAACGTCCTCGGGTACGCCAAGGTTGGTGAGGCGATTGTGCGCGTGATCGATGCATCGGGTGGAGGCGAAGTTCGCCTGGAATCCACCGAGCTTGATCTCGAGCGCCTTGTTGAGGAAGGCACCGTGGTACCACGCGGCGACGCGCAGGATGTCGGGATCGTGCGCGGACGACGAGATTTCATCAATGTGGGTGAGCGTGTTCATGAGCCGGCGCACGTTGTGCAACTGCCGGTTGGGCGCGCTCCACCGCTGTATGAGGTCCGTGCCCTCATGTTCGAGGTCTGTGTCGGTCGCGGTTGCGCCGATTTGCTGCATGGCGTCGACGAAGGACGTCAGCAGCCACTGAGGTGCTTGAGCACCCATGGGCCACTCTCCTTGCTGAGGAATACCCGAGCCATGCTAGTGCGCTTTTGAGCGAAGGTCACGTTCGTTGGTAAAAAATC
>CAUTGT010000188.1:0-3625 GCA_963537735.1 uncultured Actinomycetaceae bacterium
CGGCCAGGGCATCCGCGAGACGATTCCGTTCCCGCTGGTCAAGCGCCTGGGCTGATCTGAGTCGATGAAAGGGCCCTGGCCTCGTTTCCATCGTGGACGAGGCCAGGGCCCGTTCTCGTGCGCGGGTGTCCCTTCGGGCTCAGATGTAGGAGCGGCGGGGAGCCATGCGCGTGTGAACGAGGTCGAGGAGCTCGTGCGCGGCCCCGTCGTCGAGAACGAGGTCGGTGGCGACCCCCGCGCGCAGCGCCCCGAGGAGTGGGAGTGCCTTTGAGGCGCCGGAGACGACGCAGAGGCGGCGCGGGATCTTCTTGAGCGTGGCCGGGCTCGGGCCGGAGGCTCGCTCGTTGAGGTGCATGTTCGTGGAGCCGTCCTCGCGGATGAGGACGGTGCACACGTCGCCGACGACCCCGTCGTTCTGGGCCGCCGCGATCTCGCTGGGGTCGAGGAACCCGCCCGAATAGACGTGGGAGGGCAGGCGGGCCGACATCGAGCCGACGCCGAAGAGGGCGACGTCCGCACTGTCGATCGTGTTGAGGACCGACTGAACGGAGCGCTCGCGCCAGAGCGCCTCTTTGGTGTCCGCGTAGTCGAAGAACGCGGGCACGGGGAAGTTGACGATGCGCCCGCCGATGGCCTTCGCGGCGCGAGCGATGATGGCCTCGGCGTAGGGCATGCCCGACTCGGTGGCGGTGGCCGCACCGTTGAGCTGGACGACGGTGGAACCCGCAAAAGACACGTGGGGCATGGCCCGCGTCACTTCCGCGGTGGTGTTTCCCCAGGCGATGCCGAGGGTGACGCCGGGGAAGAGCATGTCGATGAGGTGTTCCGCCGCGACGAGCGCAACGTTGTGCAGGCGGTTGACCTCGGTGTGGACGTCGTGGACGGGAACGACGGAAACCTGGACGCCGAAGAGGTCGGCGATTTGTCCCGCGAGGGTGCCTTTGAGGCCGGGGGAGGCGGACACCGAGATGCGCACCAGGCCGACCTCCCGCGCGTGGGCGAGAAGCCGTGAGACCGAGGAGCGTGATATCTGCAGGTGGCGGGCGATTGTCTCCATCGTCTGCCCCTGGAGGTAGTACATCGAGGCGGCCTCATGCGCCTGTTCGTCACGTATTGTCACGTTTTCTAGTGTGCCATGCACAAGCGTGCAGATGTGTGTGTTTGAACATTGACTTCTGTGCCCGGGTGAGTAGATTAGGCTTCGTCAGATGGTCAGGGTCACACACCTGGGTGTGCACGAATGTGCACTCAGTTTGGGCTAACGTGCAACAAGTGACATACTGTGATGTGACCCGCGAAGCTTATCCGAGCGGATATTGTTCGACGGTACACAGTTGGCGGTGAAAGAACACCGGTGACCCGGCGCGAAGACGCGTCGGAGAAAGATAGGGAAACATGCTCACAACACTGCTCCCGGCAGCCGCCGATGCGGCTGTCCCTACCACGGGCCAGCTTTTCTGGTCTGAGTTCCTCGGCACGGCTGTCCTGCTGCTCCTCGGTGGCGGCGTCGTCGCCACGAACCTGCTGCCCAAGTCCAAGGGCAAGGGCGGCGGCTGGCTGGTCATCAACTGGGGATGGGGCCTCGCGGTCTTCGCCGGCGTCTACGTCGCGTTCCGCTCCGGCGGTCACCTGAACCCCGCCGTGACGATCGCTAAGGCTGTCGGCCACGCCTTCGACTCCTCCGTTGAGCTCGCCCCCGGCGTTGCGGTCAACACCACCAACATCCTCGTCTACATCGTTGCTCAGTTCCTCGGTGCTTTCGTCGGTGCCGTTCTGTGCTGGCTGACCTTCAAGAAGCACTTCGACGAGGATTGCGATCCCGCCCTCAAGCTCGGCGTCTTCTCCACCGGCCCCGAGATTCGCTCCTACGGTTGGAACTGCCTCACTGAGGCCATCGGCACTGCCGTGCTCGTCCTGTGGGTCTTCGTATCCGGTCACACCGAGACTGCGGTCGGTCCGCTCGGCGTCGCGCTCATCATCGTCGTCATCGGTAACTCGCTCGGTGGCCCCACCGGATACGCCATCAACCCGGCCCGTGACCTCGCCCCCCGTATCGCCCACGCGATCCTGCCAATCAAGGGCAAGGGCGGCTCCGACTGGGGCTACTCCTGGGTCCCCGTCGTCGGCCCGATCGTCGGCGCCATCGTCGGCACCGTTCTCTACTTCCTCACCCTCGCCTGAGAGTGAGTGCGCGGGCGAGGCCACCGCGGCCTCGCCCGCGTCATACCCCGCCGCCGGGGTGACATTTTGTGGGACTGCGAAGTCCCGCCCGCCGCGCAGGTGGATCGACGCGGCACACACAACGACGTGATAACGCCTCCGAAAGGACACTCATGACCACCGAAAAGTTCGTTCTCGCCATCGATCAGGGCACCACCTCGACCCGTGCGATCATCTTCAACCACTCCGGCGAGATCGTCTCCGTCGGACAGAAGGAATTCACCCAGATCTTCCCGAACCCGGGCTGGGTGGAGCACAACCCCATCGAAATCTGGGAGACCACTCGCACCGTCGTCGCCGAGGCTCTGCAGAAGGCGGAGATCAACCGCCACAACCTCGCTGCCGTCGGTATCACCAATCAGCGTGAGACCACCGTCGTGTGGGATAAGAACACCGGCGAGCCCGTCTATAACGCGATCGTCTGGCAGGACATGCGCACCTCCGACATCGTCAAGGAGCTCGAGGGTGACGAGGGGCCGGACCGCTTCCGCCAGATCTGTGGCCTGGGCCTGTCCCCCTACTTCTCCGGCTCGAAGATCAAGTGGATCCTCGACAACGTCGAGGGCGCTCGCGAGCGCGCCGAGGCCGGCGATCTGCTCTTCGGCAACACCGACTGCTGGGTCCTGTGGAACCTGACGGGCGGCATCAACGGCGGCGTGCACTGCACCGACGTCACCAACGCCTCGCGCACCATGCTCATGGACATCCGCACGCTGCAGTGGCGCGAGGACGTCTGCGAGATCTTCGGCATCCCGATGTCGATGCTCCCCGAGATCAAGTCTTCGTCCGAGATCTACGGCTACGGCCGCAAGAACGGTCTGCTCATCGACACCCCGATCGCCGGCATCCTCGGTGACCAGCAGGCGGCCACCTTCGGCCAGGCTTGCTTCGAGAAGGGCATGGCGAAGAACACCTACGGCACCGGCTGCTTCATGCTCATGAACACCGGCACCGAGCCCGTCTTCTCCGACAACGGCCTGCTCACCACCGTGGCCTACAAGATCGGCGACCAGCCGGCCGTCTACGCCCTCGAGGGTTCGATCGCCGTCGCCGGTTCGCTGGTCCAGTGGCTGCGCGACAACCTGGGCATGATCGTCAAGTCCTCGGACATCGGCGAGCTGGCCAGCACGGTCGAGGACAACGGTGGCGTCTACTTCGTCCCCGCCTTCTCCGGCCTGTTCGCCCCCTACTGGCGTGCGGACGCTCGCGGCGCGATCGTGGGCCTGACCCGCTACGTCAACAAGGGCCACATCGCCCGCGCCGTCGAGGAGTCGACCGCGTTCCAGAGCGCCGAGGTCCTCGACGCGATGAACGCCGACTCCGGCGTGCCGCTCAAGGAGCTCAAGGTTGACGGCGGCATGACGCACGACGACCTGGTCATGCAGTTCCAGGCCGACCTGTGCGG
>CAUTGT010000189.1:0-3616 GCA_963537735.1 uncultured Actinomycetaceae bacterium
GTGCTGCCGCGCGGGCGTGAACCCCAGGACCTGCTCGGGTGGCTGGGCGTGGCACGCAGGGTCGAGGCGCCCGAGGCTCTGCCCGGCGACACTGTCGTCATCGACCTGCCTGATATTGACTCCGTCGAGGCCAGCCACGCGGAGATTACCGATCGTCTGGCATCGCGCGTCGACGCGCTCGTCGTTGTCGTCAATCCTCAGAAGTACGCGGATGCGCGTCTTCACGACGAGTGGTTGGCGCGCTTGCGCTCGTCCCACGCTTCGGTGACGGTCGTCCTCACGCACATCGATACCATCTCCATGCCCGAACGTGATGCGATCGAGCAGGACCTGCGTCGTCTGCTGAGTGAGCGCGGTGTGGCGCAGGCTGAGGTCTTCGCGGTGTCATCGACGTCGGGTGAAGGCATGCGCACGCTGATCAAGCGCCTGACGCGTGAGGCCGAGCGGGTCTCGCGGCAGGCGTCGCGCGCGCGTGCTGCGCTGCGTGAGGCTTCTCGGCTGCTGCGCGAGTCCTTGGAGTTGACCGGCACGGTCCGAGGTCTCGAGACCGATGGTCTGGCCGCGCAATTGGCTGGCACGGCTGCCGATCTTGCGGGTGCCCCAATCATCGCCGAGGCCGTGGCTGACTCGACGCTGCGTGCCGGACGTCGGGCGGGCGGCTGGCTGCCGTTGCGCTGGCTGGCGCGTACGGGTGCGGACCCGCTGCGCCGCCTGCATCTGGACGATGAGTCGCGCGCCGAGGGGGCAACGACTCCGACGCTGCCGACTCGGTCCCCCTCCGATGAAGCTGCCTTCGTCAATGCCGTTCGCGGGGCTGTTGGGGAGCGCGCGCAGGTGCGTCCTGCCCGTTGGCGCGCGGCGCTGGTCGAGCGTGCGCTCAGCGGGGCGCGTGAGGTGCCGGACGCCGCGCATCGTGAGGTTTCGGCGCATATTCGTGTGTCGACGGGTGCACCCGCGCTGTGCCGTGTGCTGGGAGGAGCGCAGCTGCTTGCGTGGCTCGGCGTTGTCGTGGGCGTGGCGTGGATTGTTCTTGTGCACCTGGGCAGGGCCGTCCTCATCGACGTTCGTGTCCCCGCGTTCGGACCGATTCCACTCCCGACGGCTCTGGTCGCGTTGTGCCTGTTGATCACGGTGTTGTTCGCGTGTGCGAGCCGGGCTTCGGCCCGATGGGTCGCGTCGCGCCGCCGACGCGCGGTCATGCGCGACCTGCGGGGACTGTGCCGCGACGAGGTCGATCGACTCGTTGTTGCACCCCTGCGTTCTGAGGACAACCGTCAGGTGACGATTGCCTCGTTCCTTGCTCGACTGCCACTCTGAGAGCGTCATGACCTGTGCCCCACGGTGACTCGGTAACAGTGAGTTCGCCGACCACGCGCCTCTTCGCGCTGCGTGCGAGGGTATGCTGGTCATAGCGATGAGGCGCTGCCCCTTGTTATGGTGCCCGCGGGATGCGGGATTTGTTGTTATGGGTGAGGCCGCGCCGAGGAGCCGAGTAGGCCCGCCCCGATGGTTTTGCTGACACTGATTGCACCACGCAAGGATGAATTATGCCCTCTGACGATTTCATGGAACGCGCTGACGACGAGCGCGAGATGACGGCAAATGCCGACGATATCGAGGATATTGACGACCTCGACGATGACAGTGATCTCGACGATCACCGCACGGACGAGGAGGAAACGGATACCGTGACCTTCGCGAGCCTCGGCCTGCCCGAGGAGATCCTCGCGGCCGTCACCGACATGGGATTCCGTGTTCCCACCCCGATTCAGGCCGCCGCTATCCCGCCGCTGCTGGAGCTGCGCGACGTCGTCGGCATCGCCCAGACGGGTACCGGTAAGACCGCTGCATTCGGCCTGCCGCTCCTGGCAATTGTTGATGCGGACGAGCGCGACGTTCAGGCCCTCGTTCTGGCCCCCACCCGCGAACTCGCGATGCAGAGCGCTCAGGCGATCGAGGATTTCGCGGCGCGTACCGCCCGCCTCGACGTTGTCCCCGTCTACGGCGGCTCGCCCTACGGCCCGCAGATCGGCGCACTCAAGCGCGGCGCTCAGGTCGTCGTCGGTACCCCGGGTCGCGTCATCGACCTCATCGAGAAGGGCGCCCTCGACCTGTCGAACGTGCGCATGCTGGTCCTTGACGAGGCCGACGAAATGCTGCGGATGGGCTTTGCCGAGGACGTCGAGACGATCGCCTCGAGTGCCCCCGATGATCGCCTGACTGCCCTGTTCAGCGCGACGATGCCCGCTGCCATCGAAAAGGTCGCCCGCGAGCACCTGAAGGATCCGGTCAAGGTCGCGGTCTCCACCGAGTCCTCGACGGTCGACACCATCCACCAGACCTACGCGGTGGTGCCCTACAAGCATAAGATCGGCGCGCTCTCGCGCGTGCTGGCCACCCGTGCTCAGCACATCAAGGAAGGCCAGGAAGAGGCTGACGCCGCCATCGTCTTCGTGCGCACGCGCGCCGATGTCGAAGAGGTGTCGCTGGAGCTGTCGAGCCGCGGATTCCGCGCCGCCGGCATTTCCGGCGACGTTGCTCAGACCGAGCGCGAGCGCATGGTTGAGCGCCTGAAGAACGGCTCGCTCGACGTGCTGGTTGCGACCGACGTGGCCGCCCGAGGCCTCGACGTCGAACGTATCTCCCTCGTCGTTAACTTCGACGTTCCGCGTGAGCCCGAGGCCTACGTCCACCGCATCGGTCGCACCGGCCGTGCGGGCCGTGAGGGCCGCGCGCTGACGTTCTTCACCCCGCGTGAGCACGGACGTCTGCGCCGCATCGAGAAGCTGACGGGCACCGAGATGGAAGAGGTCGAGATTCCCTCGCCTGCAGCCGTCTCCGAATTCCGCGCGAGCCGCCTGCTCGAGGGCCTGTCCGCTCGTATCGAGCGCGGCCGTCTCGACATGTACAAGCGTCTGCTCGCCGACCTCGGCGATGAGATCTCCGTCGAGGACATCGCCGCCGCCCTCATGGCGACGGCCGTCGGCGACGAAGGCCCGGCCCCGCGCGTCGAGAAAGACCGCCGTGGCAACGGCAAGATCCGCCGCGAGGAACAGCTGGACGAGTCCGGCGAGTTCGTCGGCGCCACTTTCGAGGCTGGGCGTGATAAGGACCGCCCGCTCAAGGGCGGCGCGAACGGTGCCCGTCGTCGCGGTGGCGGTCGCCCGACACCCGGCTCCGGTACGCGCTACCGCATTGAGGTGGGCAAGAAGGACCGCGTCAAGCCCGGTTCGATCGTCGGTGCGATCGCAGGCGAGGGCGGCATTGACGGCCGCGATATCGGCAACATCGAGATCTACCCGACCTTCTCGCTGGTCGACATCACCGCGGACCTGTCCGGCGAGCAGCTGTCCCGCATCTCCAAGGGATACGTGTCGGGCCGTCAGCTGCGCATCCGCGTGGACGAGGGCCCCGGCGGCCGCTCTCACGGCGACCGCGACGGTTTCGAGCGCCGTGAGCGCCGCGACTTCGACCGAAATAACCGAGGACGCGGTGGCTACGGTGATCGCGAGGACCGCTTCGGGGACCGTGATGAGAAGCGTCCGCACCGCTTCGAAAAGGGCGACGGATCGCGTCCGCGCCGCAGCGTTCGCACCGAGCGCTGGGAGAAGGACAT
>CAUTGT010000190.1:0-3613 GCA_963537735.1 uncultured Actinomycetaceae bacterium
ACTGTTCTGGGAGGGAATCACATTGACGTCCGATGCAGCGATCCTTCGTGACGCACTGCGCGCAGTCGCGCCCGGCACGCCTCTGCGAGAGGGACTGGAACGAATCCAGCGCTCCCACACGGGTGCTCTCATCGTCCTGGGGTACACCCCGGAGGTGCAGGCCATGTGCTCGGGCGGCTTCGACCTCGATGTCGCTTTCACGGCCGCGCGCCTGCGCGAGCTGTGCAAGATGGACGGCGCGGTCATCATCGATCCCGACCAGTGGCGCATCCGCAAGGCGAACGTACAGCTCTTCCCGGACCCGACGATCCCCACGGACGAGTCGGGTATGCGCCACCGCACCGCGCAGCGCACCGCCCGCCAGACCCACCTGCCGGTCCTGTCCCTGTCCGCGTCCATGCGCATGATCTCCATCTACGTGGGCTCCGAGCACCGCCTGGTGGAGGAGCCCGAGGCCCTGCTCTCGCGCGCGAACCTGGCGGTTGACACACTCGACCGCTACAGCCAGCGCCTCGACGAAGTCCTGCAGACCCTCACGATCCTGGAAATGCGCGACAGCGCGACCGTGCGCGACGTCGCCACCGTCATGCAGCGCATGGAGATGATCCGACGCATCACCTCCGAGATTACGGAGTACCTCGAGGAGCTGGGCTCGGAGGGCCGCCTGCTGGCCCTGCAGGTCGAGGACCTCGTGCGCGGCTCCGCGTCCGAGCGCGCCCTCGTCATGCGCGACTACATTGCGAACCCGGACGACCTGGCCCGCGTCGAGGCCGAGCTATCGTCGCTCGGCTCGGAGCGGATCGTGGACCTCACCGCGATTTCGAACATCCTGGGCCTGGACGTGTACGAGGTCGCGGACCTGGATCGCGAGATCACGCCGCGCGGCGTGCGCGCCCTGTCCCTGGTGCCGCACCTGTCGTGGAGCGCCATCAAGGTCGTGTCCGCGCACTTCAACTCGCTGCCGCAGCTGCGCGCGGCCACCGTTTCGGACCTGGAGGAGCTCGAGGGGATCGGCCCCTACCGGGCAAAGCTCATCACGGAGAACCTGGCCCATCAGGCTCAGGCTGTGAGCGCCGGAATCGTCGGCTGGTAACCTCTCGCCGGCCGCTGGTCCCTAGCGGCCCGACTGGGCGCCCGACTGGGGCGCGGGGGTGGGCGCAGGCGTCACGTCGACGACGGTCGATCCGACTTCGCGCGTCCCCATCGTGACGGCCACCTTGTAGGTGCCGGCCGCGGCCGCGCTCGCGCCGCCCGCGGGAGCCGTGCAGCCGTTCATGTACACGTATCCATCCCAGCGCAGCGCGCCGGACCAGGTGCCGCCCGGGCGCAGCAGCAGCGTCGTGGAGGACTGCTGGCTGTCGGCACAGCGCGAGGAGTCGTAGACCTGGTGGTCACCGGTCGTCACAGCCAGGTTGAAACGCGTCAGCGACGTCGAGCAGGCCACCGAACCACGGTTTTCCAGCGTGAGCGTCACGGGTACCGCAGAACCAGAGGCCACGGGACTCGCATTCGCGGTGGCCGTGATGTCGCGGTCCAGGCAGGCGGGAATGTCGATCGTGGTGCCGTCTGTGAGCAGGCCGTCAGCGGTGGCCTCCTGGCCGCCCTTGAGCGTGTATCCGGAGTCGTCGAGGGCCCCGGACTGGACGACGGACTGCGGGGTCGACTGGGGCGCGGGATCGGCGCTGAAGGCTCCCACGATGGCGCGCACGGCGGCGACGATGCCCCACACGATGAGCGCGAGGATCAGCAGCAGGCCGAGGCCGGTGATGATGCGACGGGGCCACAGGTTCACGGGCGGACGTCCGCCGCCCGACGAGGCCTTCTTGGGCCGACGCGCGCCTGCCCCGCTCCCCCGCTTGGCCGTCGAGGCACCGGCGGAAGACGCCGCGCGCGTCGAGGCTCCCCGACCGCCCGTTGCGGCGCGGGAGGCGCGGTCGCCTGCGCGTCCAGATGCGGACGCGGAGCGACGGGTCGAGGGTCGCCTGGGGGAATTCTTACGCTGGTCAGCCACGCGTCCACGATACCGGCCCACGACATCGGGGCGCGACTAACGCTCGGGGCGGGCTCACTTTCGCGCGCGAGAGGACTCCCACACGAGGCACTTAAGCGGCGGCGCCGCAATTGTGCGAGTTCGACGATCCTTCGTCGTCGGGGTTGATCACGCACCAGCGTTCCACGACGAGAGCGACGATGACCCAGACGAGGCCGACCAGGCCGCTGAGGCCCGAGGCGATCGCGTTGGCGACCATCGCCGAGGCCTCGAGCTGCGTGAGGGACACGATCATGACGCCGACGAGGACACCGGCGAGCGCACTTCCGACGATCGCACTGGCCCTGGCGAACACGGCGACACGCATGGCACCGATGGCGTCGATCCACGTGTCTTTGTTCGCGCGCAGGCGGCGCACGGCCAGGCCGGACCAGATGAGGAGCGCGGTCGCGACCGCGAAGACGACGGCCGGTCCGGGCGTGACGATCAGGGGGGTACCTCCCGCGCGCATGTGCGCGAAGAAGCCGAGGAAGCTGAGGAGGGCACAGACAAAGCCGACCAGCGTCACCCAGGTGATCGACAGGGGTTTCATTTAACGCCTCTTGACGATGGGGATCGCGCCCGTCATCGTGGGCCGCACGACGACGCGACGCAGGATGCCGGTCTGAGTGGCCTCCTCCTCGGGGATGGGACCGACGGGGGTGTTGTCGGGCAGCCCGGGGGCGAGGATGGTGGAGCGTCCGTCGGCATGCACGGTGGCCTTGGGGGCCTCGTCGTCGCGCCCCAGGCCGGAGCGGTCGTCGACGACGCGCACGTCGTGGGAGGCGCCCACGGAGAAGTTCCAGTCGGGCAGCGCGATCTTGGAGCGGGACTCCTCGCGCTTGGACTCGAACACGGGGGCCCAGCGGGGCTTTTCGGTCCCGCTCGGCTTGTAGGTGCCGGTGCCGATCTTGCGGGTCATGCGACCTGCCGGCGAGTCGGCGGGCACGGAGGACACGGGGTGCCAGGACGGGCGCGACGAGGCCTTGGTGTCGTCCGCGCGGCGGCGGCGCCGGCGGTGGGGCGGGCCGGGCACCGCCGGGGCGGTCGCGGCTTCGTCCGCGGGGGTCTCGCCCTGCGAAACTGCGGCCTGCGGGGCTGCGCCGGGCGCGACAGCCTGGGGGGCAGCCTGGGCCGCCGGGGCTTCGGCCTCGGGCACGTCGGCGCTCGTGGCCTCGCCCGACGCCTGGACGGCGGACAGGCGGCTCCAGATGCTGGCGCGAGGAGCGGGGGCTTCCTCGGCGGAGACGGGGGCGGCCTCGGGTTCCTCGGCCTGCGCGGAGACAGGATCGGAGGCCGACTCGGAGGCTGCGACCTCCTCGACGCCATCGCCGGAGTCCTCGACGATCGTGTGGGCGGCGGGAATCTCCACCGGCTCGGCGGGCTCACCCGGGCGGGTGACGAGGTCGCTAACCTGGCTGATCTCGCCGGTCAGGGCCTCGATGAGTTCGCGCATGTCGGTGCTGGCCTGCTCGGCGCGCTGGGCGAGGAGCTCGTCGGAGTCGGCGATGACGGCCGCGGGGTCCTCCAGCCAGTCGTCGACGGCGTCGATGATGCCCTCGCGGTCGGGGGTGTCGGCCAGCA
>CAUTGT010000191.1:0-3607 GCA_963537735.1 uncultured Actinomycetaceae bacterium
TGACTGACGCGGCTTGACAGGCTCTCGTGTGCCATGATGGCCGGGTGGATACTGCTGCAGATATTTCCCAGGTGACGGATGCCGCTCGCCGCGCGGCTCGAGTGCTCGCGAACGCGACGACCCAGGTCAAGAACCGTGGTCTCGAGGCGATCGCGGCTGCGCTCATTGAGCGCAGCGACCAGATCCTGGCCGCTAATGCTGAAGACGTCGCCCGCGGCCGCGCGGAGCAGATGAGCGAGGGTCTGCTGGACCGCCTCGCGCTGACCCCCGATCGTATTCGTGGAATCGCCGAGGCCGTCCGTGAGATCGCGGGCCTGCCTGACCCGATCGGTCAGGTAGTGCGCGGCATGCGCACCGATATCGGTCTGCGCGTGACGCAGGAGCGCGTGCCCCTGGGCGTCATTGGCATCATCTACGAGGCCCGCCCCAACGTCACGATCGATGCCGCCTCGCTTGCCCTGAAGGCAGGAAACGCGGTGGTACTGCGCGGTGGAAGCGCCGCGCAGTCTTCGAATCGCGTTCTCATCGAGGTGTGCCGCGATGCGCTGACGTCCGTCGGTCTGCCCGCCGATGCGATCACGACGGTGGATCCGTGGGGACGCGCGGGCGCCCGAGCGATGATGCGCGCGCGCGGAGCGATCGATGCGCTGATTCCGCGAGGCGGAGCAGGGCTGATCAACGCTGTCGTCGAAGAGTCGCGTGTTCCGGTCATCGAGACGGGCACGGGCAACTGCCACGTGTACGTGGACGCCTCCGCTGACCTGGCGGCCGCCGAGGCCATCATCATGAATGCGAAGACGCAGCGCGTGGGCGTGTGCAACGCGGCGGAGACGCTGCTCGTGCACGCCGACGTCGCCCAGCGCTTCCTCGTCGCCGCCATCACCCGCCTGACGACGGCGGGCGTGACGATCCACGCGGACGAGGCCACCCGGGCCGTCGTCGATGGCCAGCCCTCGATCGATGCGGAGATGATCGTCGACGCGACCGAGGCCGACTGGGAGACCGAATACCTGTCGATGGACCTGGCTGTGCGCGTCGTCGCCGATGTTGACGAGGCGATCGAGCATATTCGCCGCTATTCCTCGGGTCATACCGAGGGCATCGTGGCGTCCGACGTGTCCGTCGTGCGCGCGTTCCGATCGGGCATCGATGCCGCTGCTATCGCCGTGAACGCCTCGACGCGCTTCACGGACGGCGGCCAGCTGGGTCTGGGGGCCGAGGTTGGTATCTCGACGCAGAAGCTGCACGCGCGCGGCCCGATGGGCCTGACGGAGCTGACCACGACCACGTGGATCTACGAGGGAGAAGGAACGATCCGCCCGTGAGCGAGCAGGACAACCACACGGCATCCGCCTCAGAGGAGGCAGCGATCGAAAAGACCACCGAGGCCACGGCGGGGGCGACCGCAGCCCCGGCCTCGCCCCAGCATCCCCCGCGCGCGCTGCGTCGGCGTCGCGCGATCGGCATCATGGGCGGCACCTTCGATCCGATCCACCACGGCCACCTCGTTGCAGCCTCCGAGGTCATGGACGTCTTCGGCCTCGATCAGGTCGTGTTCGTTCCGGCCGCAATGCAGCCCTTTAAAGCGGGCCGTCACGTGACCTCGGCGGAGCACCGCTACCTGATGACGGTGATCGCCACGGCCTCGAACCCGCGGTTTGCCGTGTCCCGTGTGGATATTGACCGAGGTGGGACGACCTACACGATCGACACGCTGTCGGATCTGTCGCGCGAATATCCGGACTCGGATTTCTACTTCATTACGGGTGCTGACGCGCTGGCGCAGATCGCGCAGTGGAAGGATGCCGATAAGCTCTTCGAGCAGGCGCACTTTATCGGCGTGACGCGCCCCGGGCACAACCTGTCGGATCCCGGCCTGCCGCACGAGTCCGTGTCGCTGCTGGAGGTTCCCGCCATGGCGATCTCGTCGACGGACTGCCGCACGCGCGTCGAAGAGGGGAAACCGGTGTGGTACCTGGTGCCCGACGGCGTCGTCCAATACATCAACAAATACGGCCTGTACCGGTCCTAACCCAAGGAGAAACGTGAGCCTTCCCGACGCTACCGCAGAACTGGCGAGCCTGGTTGCTCGTGCCGCGCACGACCGCGGCGGCATCAACCCGGTGCTTGTCGACGTGACCAGCAAGCTCGCCCTGGCGGACGCATTCGTGGTGGTTTCGGCGCCGACGGACCGTCAGGTGCGTGCCATCGCCGAGGACATCATGGATCGCATCTGGGTAGAGCACCATCGCCGTCCCGCCCATATCGAGGGGCGCGCGGAGGGCACCTGGGTGCTTCTTGATTACTCGGATCTGCTCGTGCACGTTCTTTCCGAGGAGGAGCGCGAGTACTACGCTCTCGAGCGGCTGTGGGGCGACTGCCCGGCTGTGCCGATCGACGTCGACATCGACGAGGCTCGCGCCGCTGCCGCCGAGCGTGCCGCCGCGCACGGCGTGGAGAGCGCACAGTGAGCGCCTCACGGATCGTCCTGCTGCGCCACGGCCAGACGGACTTCAACGTCGCGCGGCGCTTTCAGGGGCGCATCGATCAAGCCCTGAATGAGGCCGGACGGTCCCAGGCGGCGGGTGCCGCCGGTGTGCTGGTGAGCCGTCTGTGCGAGCCGAGCGCCGAGGTGGGCATGATCGCCGCCGAAGATGGGCGCAGCTACGACGACGGGGGAGTACGTATCGTGAGCTCGCCCCTGGGGCGCGCGGTCGATACGGCGAGGATCATCGCACGAGTCTTTGACATCGCTGGATATCCCTGCGAGGGCCCGGAACTCGACGAGCGGCTCACGGAGCGCTTCTACGGGACCTTTGAGGGCAAGACCTACGAGGAGATCGCCAGCGAGCAGCCCGAGGCCTACGCGCAGTATCGTGCGCAGGGGGAGTGCGACCTCGCCGAGGTGGAACGGTCCGAGGTCGTGGGCGAGCGCGTTCGTGACGCCGTCCTGGAAGCAGCGCGGGCGTGCCGCGACGACCAGTCTCTGATCGTCGTTTCGCATGGCTCCGCAATCGCGCGTGGCATCGTGTCGCTGCTGGGCCTGGATCCGGCGGTCTTCAATGGGCTGCGCGGCGTCGATAACTGCCACTGGTCAGAGCTCGTGCCCGTTGGGATGTCGACTTCCAAGAGTGCGGCGATCAGCGGGTGGCGCCTGGCGTCACACAACATCGGCTCGCGTGAAGACATTTTGGGCGCGTGACGCCACTTCGGCCCCCTCGTGACCGCAGAATATCAAGCTCATCGAGTGCTGTGACGAGGGGCACTCGATTGGATTTGCGTCTTTCTTGGAAGGTCCGCTATTATTTATCAGGTCGCCACGGCGACGAACTAAATAACGGGGCTATGGCGCAGTTGGTAGCGCGCTTCCATGGCATGGAAGAGGTCGGGGGTTCGAATCCCCCTAGCTCCACAGAAAATTTCGACATCCGATTTCGGGTGTCGATTTTTTTATTGCATGAGCAGTCATGACGCTTATGGTTGCAGCGTGGTCAGTTGTTTTATCCGAAATATAACGTTTCGGTATCGGCATGTGGGATGTTCAAAATCTGTGGGTTAAGGGTCAAAATGTGTGTCTGGCTCGGCGTGTCGCGGGGGTTAGATTTGG
>CAUTGT010000192.1:0-3603 GCA_963537735.1 uncultured Actinomycetaceae bacterium
CGGTTGGAGTGGACGACGCGCCCCTCCAGCGTGGGGACGGCGAGGTCGAAGGCACGCACGGGGTTGGAGGCGCCCAGCACGAGGGGGCCACTCGTCGAGGCGACGACAGCCCGCGCCAGGTCGAGCATCGTGCGCCCGGAGCCGGAGGCGAGCAGGGAGTCGATGCGCTCACCCGCGTCGCGAGCGGCGTCGCGCACGCGAGAGGCCCACTCGGCCTGAGCAGCACTGATGGGCTCGCGGGCGGGCTCGAGGTCGGAGACGACGACCGATGCGTTGCCCGAGATATCCACCCACGGGCTGTGCGGGTCAACGACGACGACGCGCACGTCGGGGCGCGCGAGCAGGGCCTGAATCGGCCGGGACAGCGTCGGGCGCCCGGTCACGACGACCGCGTCGACCTCGCGCCCCAGCGACGAAGCCACGAGGGACTGCTCGAAGGGGGTCACTCCCCCGCCCTTCCACGCACCCGACGCCGGTTCCGAAAGCAGCGGGAAGCCCGCAGCATGGGACCACTCGCGGGCGCGAGGCGAGGCCCCCTCACCCGCAACAATCAGCCCGGAGGCGGCAGGGCCGACCACGTCCTCCCAGCGCTCAGGCGTCGCAAAGGCTCGCAGCACCCGGGTCGGGCGAGGGACGAACGAAGCCCCGGCCTCGTCCCCGGAGTCACCAGCGGGACGGACGGGGGTCAACGGATCGCGGAAGGCGACGTTGATCTGCACGGGACCGGGCGTGCCGCTGGGCGCCCCGCAGGCGGCGGCGACCGCGCGGGCGAGGTGGCCGACCAGGGAGGGCGAGGCCTCCTGCGGCTCCAGATCAATGCTCGCGCGCACGTGCGCGCCAAAGAAACCGGCCTGGTCGGTCGCCTGGGACGCTCCGACGCCGCGCAGCTCGCCGGGGCGGTCGGCCGTCAGTAGGAGGAGCGGCAGGCGCGCGTGTGAGGCCTCGAGGACCGCGGGCGCGAGTTCGGCGACGGCGGTGCCGGAGGTAACGACGATGGCCGGAAGGGCACCGGTACGCGCCAGGCCGACGGCGGCAAAACCTGCGCCGCGCTCATCCAGGACGGCGCGCGCATCTCCGCCGAAAGAGCCCGCTTCGAGGGCGTAGGCGAAGGGCGCGCTGCGCGAACCCGGGCAGTACAGGACGTGCGTGACGCCCAGGGCATCCAGGGACGAGAGGATAGCGCTGGCGGTATCGACGGAGGGCATACGGCCAGCCTACCGGGAGCCCGCCTTCAGATGCTCAGCCATGCCTTCGAGGCGCATACCCCAGCGGGAGACGAGGTCTCCGTCGACCGGAGTGCGGTCGATGAGCTCCCGGTCCGGCTCGAGGCGCCCCACGGGCAGGCGTCCACGCTCGGGAATCAGGGGCTGGGTCACGTCGCCCACCAGCAGCGAGGCGGTGGCCAGTCCGGCAGCCCGGGGCACACCGGGCACGGCGGCAGCCGCGGCGACGCCGACCGACAGGCCGACGGAGGTCTCGAGGGCGGAGGACACGACCACGCCGAGGCCGCTCTTGCGGGCGACCTTCAGGGCGGCACGCACGCCTCCGAGGGGAGCGACCTTGATGATGACGACGTCGGCGGCCTCCTTGCGGGCCACCTCCAGGGGATCCTCAGCGCGGCGGATCGACTCGTCGGCGGCGATCGGCACGTCCACAGATCGGCGCACCTGGGCCAGCTCGTCCACCGTCAGGCAGGGCTGCTCCACGTATTCGATGGGGACAACGCCGGCGGCCGCGGCCATTGCGGGGATGGCCTCGCGAGCCTGATCGACCTCCCACGCGCCGTTGGCGTCGAGGCGGATCATCGCCTGCCCACCCACGGTCTCACGCAGGGCGTCGGCGACGGCGGCGATGCGCGCGCAGTCGCGTCCAACGCTGACGCCGGGCTCGGCGACCTTGATCTTCGCGGTCGCGCAGCCACCCGAGGCCTTCACGCGCTCGTAGGCTTCCTCGGGCGAAATAACGGGAATCGTGACGTTGACGGGCACGAACTTACGTCGAGCCACCGGCGGGAAACGGCGAGCGGACTCGAGGGCTGCGGCCAGCCAGCGCGAGGACTCCAGATCGTCGTAGTTCCAGAAGGGCGCGGCCTCTCCCCAGCCGGCGTGTCCGTGCAGGAGGAGCCCCTCGCGGCGCGTCACACCACGGAAGCGCGTCGTCATCGCTACCTTGTACACAAGGATGTCGTCGACGCCTTCGAGGGCGTAACGCGTTTGACGGCTGAGTGTGCGCATCGGAATGCGCATGAGCGTCGGTTGCTGCGCTGCGTTCACAAGAACCCTCCTTACTTACCGGTAATATTATCGCGCAACCTCGCACTATCGCCAAATTCTGCACACATCAACTTGTAACCAATTGCGCAGTAAGTGCGACAAAGTGACAGACGCTCAAGCGTGATTGAACACGTGGTAAGTAGGCGCGTCTCACGGACCACATCCGTGAGTGTCAAGAAAGCTAATAGAACGGTTACCCACAAGCAGAGTTTGTTCCGTTTGGTTAGGTTGCGCACCCCATTCTCCCACGCATGCCCTTCGTCCCAGACTCGTCGGCAACACTACCCATCCTCTCGAGGACACACACCCCGGCGCCTGCCACTGCCTCGTCGATTAGAATCCGACACATGAGTGCTCTCCCCTTCGTGTCCGACACCTTCGACCCGACCCGCTGGCGCGAGGTCGAGGGGTTCGACTTCGCCGACATCACTTACCACCGCGGTATTTCGCGCGGCCCCGAGACCGACGGCCGCCCCGAGGGCGCCGACATGCCGGTCGTTCGCATCGCCTTTGATCGCCCCGACATCCGCAACGCCTTCCGCCCCGGGACGGTCGACGAGCTGTACCGCGCGCTCGACCACGCACGCCAGACCTCCTCGGTCGCGGCCGTCATCCTAACGGGCAACGGACCCTCGGCGCGCGACGGCGGATACTCCTTCTGCTCCGGCGGCGACCAGAGGGTGCGAGGCCGCGACGGCTACCGTTACGAGGTCGAGGGCGCGGACCCCGAGGCCGCCACCGCCCAGCGCCGCGAGCAGATCGACCCCGCGCGCGCCGGTCGCCTGCACATCCTGGAGGTCCAGCGCCTCATCCGCACGATGCCGAAGGTCGTCATCGCGGCCGTGCCCGGATGGGCGGCAGGTGGAGGCCACTCCCTCAACGTGGTCGCGGACCTGTCGGTCGCGTCCATCGAGCACGCGGCGTTCATGCAGACCGATGCGAACGTGGGGTCTTTTGACGCCGGCTACGGCTCGGCGCTCCTGGCTCGCCAGGCCGGCGACAAGCGTGCGCGCGAGATCTTCTTCCTCGCCGAGCGCTACGACGCGCACACTGCCGAGCGCTGGGGCGTCATCAACCGCGCCGTCCCCCACGCCGAGCTGGAGGAGACCGCCCTGGAGTGGGCCGCGACCATCGCAACAAAGTCCCCGCAGGCCATCCGCATGCTCAAGTTCGCCTTCAACCTGGCCGACGACGGTCTGGCCGGCCAGCAGGTCTTCGCGGGCGAGGCCACGCGCATGGCCTACATGACGGCCGAGGCCCAAGAGGGGCGCGACGCCTTCCTCGAGCACCGCGCCCCCCGCTGGGAGGATTACCCCTACTACTACTGAGA
>CAUTGT010000193.1:0-3595 GCA_963537735.1 uncultured Actinomycetaceae bacterium
GGGTCCATGGATCGCGCGCCGAGGCCGCGCTCGAAAGAGGAGACCTCCTCGTCGATGATGGCGCGGGCGCGCGTGAGCGCGTCAGCATCGGCTGCCGGGACCGAGGCCTGGATGGTCGGCAGGTCGATGAGCGTCACGTTCGACAGTAAGGCGACAGAGCTTTCGGTGTCGCGCATGAGCGCGAGGTCTAGGACCACGGTGGGCCCGGCCTGCGCGGCCATGTCTCGTGTCAGGACAGGGCTTCCCAGCCCGCGGCATGTCACGACGAGGTCGGCGCGCTCCAGGGCGGCGGGAAGGTCGGCGGCGCTGACCCAGCCGATGCCTCGTCCCTGGGCGAACTCACGGGCGCGCCCAGACGTCGAGTAGACGGACACGTCCGATGCGCCGAGCGCGTGCAGGGCGCTGACGCTTGCGCCCGCGTAGGCGCCCGTGCCGACGATGAGCACGCTCGCGTCCGCCCACGGTCCCAGGTGAGCCGCAGCCATGTCGAGGCCGACGGCGACGACGGATCGTCCAGCCCCGGCCAGTCCGGTTTTGGTCGCGACGCGGCGGGAGGTTGCCGATGCTCGCTCGGCGGCGCGCCCCAGGTCGCAGCTGAGGGTCCCGTCCTCCCAGGCTGCGCGCGCGGCGCGGCGCAGCTGCCCGGCGATTTCGCGCTCGCCGATGACCATGGACTCCAGTCCCGCCGCCGTCGCAAACAGATCGACGAGGCCGTCGCGACCCCACAGGTGACGCAGGTGCACGTCCGCGCGCTGCGCGTGCGAGGCGGTGGCGAGCTCGCGCTCCACCGTGTCCTTGAGCGTGTGGGGGTCGGCCGAGGCCGGGGCATCGACGTAGATAGTGACCCGATTGCAGGTGCGCAGGACCATGACTCCGCGCGCGTGCGGCATCGAGCGCATGAGGGTAGGACCCAGGTCGGCCGCGCCGGAGAGCCGGGCGATCTCATCGAGGGGGGTGTAGCGGTGGTCCGCGGAGAGCACATGAATAGTCACAACGCGTCCATTTAAGGGCAGATGGGTGGCGCGAGCAGCGCTGGACACCTATTAATGTTGGTGACGCCGTGTCATTTCGCAATGTTGGTGAAATAAATGGCTCCATCCTGCGGATAAATGGGAGTAAAGGCGCATAAATTCGCCCATTTGCGACGTGTGAGAAATTGTCTTGAACTAAACTGGAAAGCGACGGAAATATGCGAATTAACGCACGAAAACATCATTAAATTAAGGGAGACACATGGTGATGCCCCCGCTGATTGCCGCCCTGACTGGGCAACGCGCGTCCACCCCCGTGTGGTTCATGCGTCAGGCTGGACGCTCCCTGCCTGAGTACCGCGAGCTGCGCGCCGACGTCGGCCTGCCCATGCTCGAGGCCTGCCTGCGCCCCGACGTGGCCGCCGAGGCAACGGTGCAGCCGGTGCGACGCCACGGCGTGGACGCGGGCATCTTCTTTTCGGACATCATGGTCCCCCTGCGCCTGGCCGGGGTGGGCGTCGAGATTGAGCCGGGTGTCGGCCCGGTCCTCGATCATCCCTATCGCACGCGCGAGAGCATCGACGAACTCCTGAGTCATCGTTACGGGGAGGGGTCCTGGACCGATTCCACCGGGCGTGCGCGCGACTGCGCTGAGGGCGCCCAGGCCGTGCGCGATGGGGTCGCAATGGCGGTGCGCGAGCTGGGTTCCACGCCGCTCATCGGATTCGGCGGCGCCCCTTTTACCCTGGCCGCGTACATGGTCGAGGGGCGTCCCTCGCGCGATCACATGGCTGCGCGAGCGCTCGCGGCGTCTGACCCGGGCGCGTGGGATGCTCTCATGACCTGGTGTGCGCGGGTGAGCGCCGACTTTATCACCGCTCAGGTTGATGCTGGGGCCAGTGCCGCCCAGCTCTTCGACTCGTGGGTGGGGTCTCTGTCGCCTCGCACCTATCGGGAGTCCGTCGCGCCGTACTCGCGCATGGTCGCACAGCGCGTCGCCGGCGCTGTCAGCCCGGTGACGGGCGAGCGTGCTCCGCTCATCCACTTTGGGACGGGCAGTGCGCCGATCCTGTCCGATATGGCCGAGGTCGGTGCTGACTGCGTGGGCGTGGACTGGAAGACGGACCTGTCGTGGGCCATCAAGCAGGTGCCCGGCAAGGCCGTGCAGGGCAATTTGGACCCCGCTCTGTTGCAGGCTCCATGGCACGTTATCGAACAGACTGTTCGAGATATTCTCGACGCTGGGCGCTCCGCCCCCGGACACGTCTTCAACCTCGGGCATGGCGTGCCACCCACGACCGACCCCGACGTACTGACGCGCATCGTCGAGCTGGTGCACGAGCTGGGTGACGAACGATGAACCCCCGCTCGGCCATCCCCACCCACCCCGGCGCGGTCGTCGTCGGCGGAGGTATCGCCGGCCTCGTGAGCGCGTGGGAACTGGCCTGCGCGGGCGTGCGCCCCCTCCTCGTCGAGGCCCGCGGCTACCTGGGAGGCCTCATCGCCCGCGGCACGGTCGGCGGAGCGAACGTGGACCTGGGCGCGGAGACGTACGTCGTGCGCGGCACCGACACCTCGTCGATCGTGGAGGCCCTGGGGCTGACCTCGGTTGAACCCGCCGGATCGGGCGCCAGGCTCTACGCACCCTCTCTGCGCGGCGGCTGGGAGCTGCGCCCCTTCCTGCGCGACTCGTTCCTGGGAATCCCGGCCCACCCGGACGCGCCCGACTGCACTCGCGTGCTCGGCGAGGCCGGCGTGCGGCGCGCCCTCGAGGATCGCTCGATGGGCGGCGACATCGGCATGGACGAGGCCGGGGAGACTCTGGCCGGTTTCGTGACCGCGCGCATGGGGGAGGCTGTGCTGGAGCGCTCGGTGCGGCCGATCATCGCGGGCATCTACACTGCCGACCCCGCGATGCTGGCGACCGACACGGTCGCCCCCGGCCTGCGCGCCGAAACTAGCCGTCACGGGTCCCTGGCGGCTGCCGTCGCGGCGCGCCTGTCAGACGCCGGATCGCGCCACACCCCCGAAGCCTGCGTCGAGGGCGGAATGTTTGTCCTCGTCGATGCGCTGCGAGCCGCCATCGAAGAGGCCGGGGGAACCGTCCTGACCCGCACGGGCGCGTTCGCAATAGCTCGATCGGCCACGGGCTGGACCCTCGAGTGCGGGCCGACCAAGCCCGGGCGGACCCCCGGAGCCGAACCCGTGCCGAGCGGGCCGGGCGTGAGCGTCACGACGGAGCGCCTCGTCCTCGCCTGCAGCGCCAGCGCCGCACTGCGCCTGCTGACGCAGGCGCGCATCCCCGACCTCGTGCCCGATGTGAGCGTTCCCGAGGGCGCGCCCATCGCGCGCCTCACCCTGGCCGTCCACGCCCCCGAGCTGGATGACGCACCCGTCTCCCAGGGCCTCCTGGTCGCGCCCGCACCCGCCGACGAGCGGCCGGTGGCAGCCAAGGCGCTGTCGCACCTCACCGTCAAGTGGCCATGGCTCGCCGACCAACTCCCGCCCCACACGCACCTGCTGCGCCTGTCATACGGGCGCCTCGGCGAGGCCGAACCCGCCGTCACCGTCGAGGGGGCCCTGCGCGACATCCGCACGCTCACCGGCGTCACCATCGCCGCCGA
>CAUTGT010000194.1:0-3588 GCA_963537735.1 uncultured Actinomycetaceae bacterium
TCTTCTTCTCCATGCTCATGACGATGACGATCTTCGGCGGAACGCTGGTCGTCCAAGGCATCGAACACGGCCTGCGCACGACCCAGTCGCGCCTCGGAGCGGACATCATGGTGACCCCCGACGAGGCCGACACCGACTTCGACGCGCAGACCTTCCTCGTCAACGCCGAACCGTCGTACTTCTACATGGACGCCTCGACGCGCGAGGCCGTCGCCGCCGTCGACGGGGTCGAAGCCGCCTCCTCCCAGCTGTTCCTGGCCTCGGCCAGGGCGAGCTGCTGCTCGGGCCGCTACCAGGTGATCGCCTACGATCCGGCCACCGACTTCACGATCCAGCCGTGGATGAACGACTCCGTCGGGCAGACGCAGCTGGGGGAGAACGAGGTGATCGTCGGCGCCAACGTGCTCGCCAACGACCCGGAGAACTTCCAGCTCTTCGACAACACGCTGCGGGTCGTCGGCCAATTCGACCCGACCGGATCGACCCTCGATAATGCGGTCTACATGAACTTCGAGACTGCGAAGAAGGTCATCGACTCCTCCCTGCGCAAGGGACTCAACAAGTACTCGACGCTCGAAACCGACCGCATCATCTCCTCGGTCATGGTCAAGGTGGCACCCGGATACGACGCCGAGGCCGTGGCCGCGCAGATCCGCCAGCAGGTGCCGGGCGTCTCGGTCGCCACTTCGACGAAGCTCGTCAGCGGCATCGCGCAATCACTGGAGACCACCTCGCGTACCGTCACCACCCTCATCGCGGTCGCGTGGGGCGCCGGCCTGCTCATGATCACCCTCATGTTCGTCCTGATGATCGTCGAGCGCAGGAGAGAGTTCGCCACCCTCGTCGCCGCCGGTGCGCACCGGCGGCTGATCTCGCGCATCATCATCCGCGAGGCGCTCGCGGTCAACGCGCTCGGCGGCGTTGGCGGAATCATCGTCTCCGGTGTCCTCCTCGTGTCCTTCTCCGGCCTCGTGCGCCAGAGCCTGGGAGGAGGATTCCTCGTTCCGTCGCTGCCCACCATGGCGTTGCTCGCGCTGGCAGCGCTCGCGTCGGTGGGCCTCGTCGCCCTCGTCTCCTCGTGGATAGCGCTGCGGTACGTGACGACAATGGACGCCAGCCTGGCCCTCAAGGAAGGGGAATGACATGATCATCGAGGCAACGGGACTCACGAAAGAATTCGCCCGAGCCCGCGGGGGAAAGCGCCTCTTCACCGCCGTCCACCCGCTGGATATCGGCCTGGAGGAACGCCAACTGACCGTCGTCTCCGGGCACTCCGGCAGCGGAAAGAGCACCCTTGCGAACATGCTGGCCGGTATCCTCACGCCGACAGCAGGACACGTACGACTGGATGGAACGGACCTGTACTCCCTGCGCGACGAGGAGCTCTCGCGTCTGCGCAACGAACGCATCGGCCTCGTCCCCCAGGGGCACACGGCCCTGCGAGCCCTGACGGTCCTCGACAATGTGCTGCTTCCCTCGGTTCTCTACAGCAAGAATGAAGCACCGACCGAGCGTGCCCGCGAGCTGCTGGCCGCCGTGGGCTTGGGTGACCTCGCCGATGCTGCGCCCACCGAGCTGTCGGGCGGCGAACTGCGGCGCATGGCGATTGCGCGCGCCCTCCTCATGGACCCCGCCATCGTCGTCGCAGACGAGCCGACCGCCGGCCTCGATAGCGCGAACGCGACCACCGTCCTCACCCTCCTGCGCGACGCCGCGGATCGAGGAACAGCCGTCCTCGTCGTCTCGCACGAGGCCGAGGCCCAGCGCTTCGCGGACCGCAGCTACGTCATGGAGGACGGCCATCTGCGCGCCAGCGAGTAGCTCGCCGGCCTCCGAACGCGTCAAATGTGAGGGGGCCGACCTGCCCAACATGTCTCCCGATGCGGGCAAAGCGGTGCCAACGTGGCAGACTGGCACCATGAAGTCTTTGTACGAGAACCTCAGCGAACCCGCGCCCCTGGAAGATGGCGCACTGCGAGTGATCCCGCTGGGAGGTCTCGGCGAGGTTGGCCGCAACATGAACGTCCTCGAGTACCGGGGCAAGCTCCTGGTCGTGGACTGTGGCGTCCTCTTCCCCGAGGAGACCCAGCCCGGCGTCGACCTGATCCTGCCGGATTTCTCCTGGATCGAAGAGCGCATGGACGACGTCGTCGGCCTCATCCTCACCCACGGCCACGAGGACCACATCGGCGCCGTGCCCTACCTCCTCAAGCTGCGAGGCGATATCCCGATCTACGGATCCGACCTGACGCTGGCCTTCGTCGCCCCCAAGCTGCGCGAACACCGCCTGCCCGACCCGGGCCTCAACGTCGTCGCCGAGGGCGACCGCCTCACCGTCGGCCCCTTCGACCTCGAATTCGTCTCCGTCACCCACTCGATCCCCGACGCGCTCGCGGTCTTCGTGCGCACCGATGCGGGCAACGTCCTCATCACGGGCGACTTCAAGATGGACCAGCTGCCGCTGGATCGCCGCCTCACCGACCTGCGTGCCTTCGCCCGCATGGGCGAGGAGGGTGTCGACCTGTTCATGGTGGACTCCACGAACGCCCTGGTGCCCGGATTCATTACCCCCGAGCGCGAGATCGGCCCGGTCCTCGACCAGGTGTTCGGCGAGGCCACCGGCCAGATCGTCGTCGCATCCTTCGCCTCGCACGTGCACCGCGTCCAGCAGGTCATCAACGCCGCCGCCCACCACGGGCGTCGCGTGGCCTTCGTGGGCCGCTCCATGGAGCGCAACATGCGCATCGCGGAGGAGAAGGGCTACCTGTCGATCCCCGAGGGCATCATCGTGGACCTCAAGGACATCGGTGAGCTGCCGCCCTCCCAGCGCGTCTACATGGCGACCGGTTCGCAGGGCGAGCCGATGGCGGCCCTGTCGCGCATGTCGGTGGGATCGCACCGCACGGTTCGAATCGAGCCGGGCGACATGGTCGTGCTGGCCTCCTCGCTGATCCCGGGCAACGAGAACTCCGTGTACCGCGTCATCAACGACCTGACCCGCCTGGGTGCGCGCGTCGTGTCGAAGGAGAACGCGAAGGTGCACGTGTCCGGTCACGCGAGCGCCGGCGAGCTCATCTACTGCTACAACATCGTTCAGCCGAAGAATGTCATGCCCATCCACGGCGAGGTCCGTCACCTGGTGGGCAACGGTCAGCTGGCCGTCAAGACGGGTATCGACCCGCAGAACGTGGTTCTGGCCGAGGACGGCGTGACGGTTGACCTCAAGGACGGCGTCGCGCGCGTGTCGGGCATCGTGCCCTGCGAGTACGTGTACGTGGACGGCCGCTCGATCGGAGAGATCTCCGAGGACGAGCTGGAGACCCGCCGCACCCTGGGGTCGGAGGGCTTCATCTCGATTTTCGCGGTCGTCGAGCGCGACTCGGGCATGGTCCTGGCCGGCCCGGAGATCCGCGCGATCGGCATGGCCGAGGACGACTCGGTGTTCGAGGAGATCCTCCCCGACGTCACGCAGGCACTCAAGGACGCGGCTGCCCCCGGCGGGCAGGACCCCTACGTCCTGCAGCAGGCGATGCGCCGCGTGATCGGACGCTGGGTTGCGCGACGCTTGCGTCGTCGTCCTATGATCGT
>CAUTGT010000195.1:0-3587 GCA_963537735.1 uncultured Actinomycetaceae bacterium
GCTGACGCGGTCATGCTGTCGGGCGAGACCTCGGTGGGTGCCTTCCCGATCGAAACGGTTCGTACGATGGCCGCGATCATCGAGTCGACGGAAGAGAACGGCGGCGAGCGTATTGCGTCGATCCCCGGCTTCTACGCCGATCGTGCGGGCGTTATCTGCGATGCTGCGGCGCGTATCGCCGAGCACATGGACGCTCGCTACCTGGTGACCTTCAGCCAGTCGGGTACCTCCGCTCGCCTGCTGTCGCGCATGCGCCGCCCGATCCCGATGCTGGCCTTCACGCCGCTCGAGTCGACGCGTCGCCGCCTCGCCCTGTCGTGGGGCATCCAGACGTACCGTGTCCCTGAGGTTCAGCACACCGACGACATGGTGTGGCAGCTCGATCAGGTCGTTCAGTCTGCGCACCTGGCCGACATCGGCGATCAGCTGGTGATCGTTGCGGGCATGCCCCCGGGCATCGCCGGTTCCTCGAACATGCTGCGTATTCACGAAGTCGGAGATGAGGCCGACTATACGATTGGCGGAACCCGCCACGCGTGAGATGCGTGAGTAGCGGGGGCGTCGGCGGCAAGCCGGCGCCCCCGCTCTTTTTGTTTCTTCACGTGGACAAAATGCAATCCGTGGAATAAAGTACTCGGATACACGTTGAGACACGTGGACGCCGCACCAACGACGGCGCGGCACAGCAGCAAATCGCTGCCCGGCGTGATCAGAAATGCCTGTGCGAACAAAGCACGTTTTCTGGCGCGCCCGAATTGAAGAGGAGAAAGAGAAATGAATACGAACATCCGGACCGTGTCGGTCCACGACACTCTGTTTGGCCGCGTGGCCAACAACCTGGAGGTCGGCCAGCTCTCGCGCGCCGTTGAGCCGTGGTTCGCTGACTTCCACGATTCGAGGGTCAAGCAGGCAATCGCCGACCTTGACGAGCCGGCCCGCCGGGGCGCGGCTGCCGAGTACCTCGGTCTCGAACTGAGCGTCGTGGCCTGAGCTGTGACAAAGGGGCCGACAAGCAAAGCTTGTCGGCCCCTTGTTCATCTGCACATTCGCTGCATCAATTGCGGTGCGCGCGTCGCATACGCGCTGAAATGCCGGTACCATTAGGAGCACGTACTCCACTGGCGGTACCCCGAGTGGGATTCGAACCCACAACAAGCCGGGTTTGAGCCGACCGCCTCTGCCAGTTGGGCTATCGGGGCTTCGCGTGTGCGAGTCCCACAATAGAGCAGCTGAGCAAACCGATCAAACTGAGGAATATGACAATGAGTGAAGAGCAGGCTGAACCGCGTCGCGTCCTCGTCGCAGAAGACGAGGGGTTGATTCGTCTCGATATCGTTGAGACGCTGACCCAGGCGGGGTTCGAGGTCGTTGGCGAGGCTGCCGACGGTGAGGAAGCTGTCGAGCTGGCACTCGAGCTTGAACCCGATCTGTGCGTGATGGATGTCAAGATGCCGAAGATGGATGGCATCACCGCAGCGGAGAAGATCCTGCAGGAGCTGTCCTGCGCCGTCGTCATGCTGACGGCGTTTTCGCAGACTGAGCTCGTTGAGCGTGCTCGTGACGCCGGCGCGATGGCCTACGTCGTGAAGCCCTTTAGCCCTGCCGACCTGATCCCCGCTGTCGAGATTGCACTGTCGCGTCACGCAGAGATCGAGTCGCTCGAGGACCAGATTGCCGACCTGTCGGATCGCTTCGAGACCCGCAAGCGCGTGGATCGCGCGAAGGGCCTGCTCATGAAGAACATGGGCATGAGCGAGCCCGAGGCCTTCCGCTGGATTCAGAAGACGTCGATGGATCGTCGTCTGTCCATGCGCGAGGTTGCCGACGCGGTGATCAACCAGGTTGATGACTGAGTCATAGACGTGCGAATGGGGAGGGTCAATCGACCCTCCCCATTGCTGTGCCCTGGCACTTCAGTCGTGGTTTGAGCGCACCAGGATGCGGTTTGCCACGCGTGCGATCGAAATCAGGCGGTCCGCCTCGTCACGAATCTCCACGGTGTGAACGGTCGAGCTGCGGCCCAGGTGAACGGCGGTCGCGGTCGCCGTGATGATTCCCTCGCGTCCGGCGCTGATGTGAGAAGCGTTCAGCTCCGTCCCGACGGCGTAGGCTTGCTTGCCCGGATTAGCTTCACGCGCGTGGATCTGGGCGGCAAACGACGCCGCGGTCTCCGCGAGCGCAGCGGATGCGCCACCGTGGAGGATCCCGGCGCTCTGACGATTCCCGTCGATGGGCATGGAGATGACGGTGCGCGTCGCGCTATGCTCCAGTACTTCCATCCCGGTGGCTTCCATCAGGGTGCCGGGCCAGTGGGCGCCGACCCACCCGCCGCGTGCGAGCGGATCGGGTGAGGAAGAATGCGTGTGTTTCGTCTGGTGATCGTGTGTCATGGCATCTAGGGTGGCATGTGTGAGTGACACTGTGCTGATTATTGATGGCCATTCAATGGCGTTTCGTGCTTTCTACGCGCTTCCGCCGGATAACTTCGTGACGGCCACGGGCCAGCACACGAACGCCGTTTACGGCTTCGTCTCAATGCTGACGCGCTTGCTCGAGACAGAGAAGCCGACCCATATCGCCGTCGCGTTCGATGTGTCCAGGCACTCATTCCGTACAGAGGAGTACCCGGAGTACAAGGGGACGCGTGACGCTACGCCCGAGGAGTTCAAGGGTCAGGTGGAGCTGATCCGCGAGGTGCTTGATGCGATGGGCATCGTTTCTCTGTCCCGCGAGGGTTTTGAGGCGGACGATATTCTGGCGACGCTGGCCCACCGCGCCGGCAACGATGGAGCGAAAGTCCTCGTCGTGTCCGGTGACCGCGACTCCTTCCAGACGGTGACTGACAATGTGACCGTGCTGTACCCGGGTACTGGCCCCGGTGATCTGCGTCGTATGACTCCGCAGGCGGTTGAGGAGAAGTACGGGGTGCCGCCGCACCGCTATCCCGAGATTGCTGCCATCGTGGGTGAGACCTCGGACAACCTGCCCGGCGTTCCGGGGGTTGGCCCCAAGACCGCCGCACAGTGGATCAACAAGTACGACGGCCTGGACAACCTACTGGCGCGGGCCGACGAGATCGGTGGTAAACGCGGAGCGGCCCTGCGCGAGCACATCTACGACGTCGTGCGCAACCGCCGCCTCAATCGCTTGCTTACCGACATGGACCTCGAGGTGTCGCCGTCCGACCTGGCGCGCCGTCCCACGGATATTGCTGCCATCGACCGTCTCTTCGACTCCCTCGAGTTTGGTCGCCTGCGCCAGAAAGTCCGTGATGTCTCCGGGATCGGCATGGGGGAGGGACACGTTGAGGAGGCTCCCGATCCTGTCGCCGAGGTCGAGATCTCGGTGTCCCTCGCCGACGGCTCCTGCGACATCGCACAGTGGGCGCGCGCCCATTCACCTCTCGCCGTGCTGATCGAGGGGGATACGCGGCCGACGCGAGGCGACGTCACCCGCCTTGTCCTCGCCTCCGACAACGAGGCGCTCGTTATCGACCCCGTCGAACTGAGCCCCAAGCAGGAGGAAGCACTCGGCGAGGTGCTCGCCACGGCCTCGTCCCTCATCGTGCACGACGCGAAGGGTGCGCG
>CAUTGT010000196.1:0-3568 GCA_963537735.1 uncultured Actinomycetaceae bacterium
AACGGCCAGCAGCAGGGTCCCGGTAATGGTCAGCAGCAGGGGCCGGGTAACGGCCAGCAAGGGCCCGGCACTGATCAGCGGGGTCCCGGTAATGGCCAGCAGGGGCCGGGCTCTCAGCAGGGCGATACGGGCAGCACCCGCCCGGGACCTCCTCCGGAGGGTGGCCGAGGCCCCGGTAGCAAGTCTGGAAGCCAGGGCAGTGCCGACACCTCAACCCAGAATGAGGGTTCGACCGTCAGCTGAGCACTGAGGGCGCGCGAGACGACATCCGTCTCGCGCGCCCTTTATGCGAGTGTCGCCACCAGCGTCGAGGCGGCCACGCATACCAGAAGTATGGCGAAGACAAGGCCGAGCGCCCGGTTCGAGACTCTTTTGGTGAGCCTGGCCCCCACGATGCCGCCTCCCATGGATGCCGCGGTGAAGAGCGCGACCATGATCCCGGCCTCGGCGGTGATCGTCACGGTTCCCGCGATCGTGCGCGACGCCAGCCCGAAGGCTGCGGTGATGACCATGACCAGCAGGGATGTCGCGGATGCCCGCTTCATCGGGTAGCGCAATGCTAAGTGCAGCGCGGGCACGATCGCGAAGCCTCCGCCGACGCCGAAGAATCCCGTGAGGAAACCTGTCAGTGTCGCCAGAGCGATGACGTGGAACACGGTCGCGAGCGTCCAGGATCCCTTGTCGCCGCTGGCGTCCCCGGCCTCGTCCGAAGAAGATGAAGCGGATGGGCGCAGCTGGGAGCGCACCATGAAGACCGCGACCGCTGCCAGGAGAGCGCAGAAGGAGAGCATGAGGGCGTGCGCCGGGACGAGTGGGCCGAGCGTCGAACCCGCCCACGTGCCCACGAGGCCAGCCAGGGCGAAGAGAGCGCCCTCGCGCCACGCGACGTTCCCGCTGCGAGCGCGCGTCGCCAGCGAGACGGCGGCCGTCAGCCCCACGATGATGAGGGACAGCCCCGTCGCCTGATGCGGATCCTGCCCCAGAATGTAGACGAGAATCGGCACCGATAGGATGCCGCCTCCCGCGCCGAGCGAGCCGACGACGATGCCGACGAATGCTCCGATAAGGAGCGCTTGAGCAATCATTGGTCAGTCCGGATGGATGTGGTGAGAGATAGTCCGAGTGAGGTAGAGACCGCGGGGTCCATGATGTCCGAGGCCGGCCTGCCCGCCGCGATCAGCATTCCCATCGCGCGCAGGGCAGGGGTGGCGTGCTCGTAGAACGCCCGGTACCCCTCGCACAGGTAGTTATGCGTGGACTCACCCCGGCGCACGAAACGATCTTTCGGGCACCCGCCCCAGCACAGCCGCAGATGCGGGCACGCGCGACACTCGTTGTCTAGGCTGGGCTTGAGGCGCGCAAACTCACGCATCTTGTCGGAGGTTGCCAGCTGAGCGAAAGACGAGGAGTTGATCGACCCGACCAGCCAGTCCGGCTCCACCCAGTGATCGCAGGCGTACACGTCACCGTTGAACTCCATCGCCATGTTCGCCCCGCACTCGGGCGCGTGCACGCACACCGTGGCCGACCCGAACATGGCCGACAGCGTCGAATCCACGTCCTGGATGAAGACCTCGCCCACGTCGGTGGCCAGCCACTGGTCGAACACCTCGCACAGGAAGCGCCCGTAGGAGGCGGGGGAGGTGGATCGGCTGGTGACGCAGTCCCCGTCTTGGCGGTACAGGAGCGCCGAGGTTCCGGAACGCCAGCCGCGCTCGGCCTGGGCCAGGTCCGCGGCACGCACGCGTTCGACGATTGGGATGAACTGCAGGTATCGGGCCCCCAGATCGTCGCGGAAGTAGCGGTACACCCGCTCCCCGTGCTCCTCGTTCGCGGCGTTGACCGTGCACAGGATGTTCGTCTCCACGCCCGCGCGGGTGAGCGCCTCCCAGCCGCGCACAACCATCGCGTGGGTGCCGCGCCCGCCGCGGTTGAGTCGGTAGGCGTCGTGCAGGGGAGCGGGTCCGTCGATGGACACGCCCACGAGAAAGTCGTGATCGGCGAAGAAGCGCGCCCATTCGTCGGTCACCAGCGTGCCGTTTGTCTGCAGGGCATGACGCACGCGCTGGGTGGGGCGGCGGTAGCGATCACACAGCTGGATGAGGCACTCAAAAAAGTGCAGGCCGCGCAGGGTCGGCTCCCCGCCCTGCCACAGCATCGTGACCTCGCCGTCGGGACTCGACTCCAGGAACGCCTCGACGTAACGCTCCAAGGTCTGCTCGGACATGGTCTGCGCCGCCGCATCGTAGAGCAGCTCCTTGGACAGGAAAAAGCAATACTGACAGTCCAGGTTGCAGGCTGCTCCCGTCGGTTTGGTGACGACGGAGAAGGGGATCGGGCGCGTCACGGCCGCTCCCCGCGGTCGGTGCGCTTCTCCACCGACGAGGCCGGCTCCGCCTCCCGGGGTGCGCCTTCCTCGGGGCGGTGGGCAGCCGCGGGGGCCTCTTCGAAGGGATGGGCAGCAATGTAGGCGCTGGCCTGAGCGGCGCCCAGGGGACCCAGCGATGCCCCCACGACGTCGATGTCCCACTCCATGACGGGAAGGAGCTCTGCATACATGGAAGCCGCTATGTCGGATCGCAGGGAGGGGAACGCGTCGACGATTTCGCCGGCAACGATGATGGCCCTCGGGTTAATGAGGAGCGCGGCCGAGCCGAGGACATAGCCGACGGCCTGTGCCGCCCGCTCCAGGGCCTCGCGCGCACGCGTGTTACCGGAGAGAACGGCGGTGCGAAGCTCAGCGATATCGCTAACGCCCGCGCTCTCGCACAGGGCGGGAACGGAGGCCAGCGTCTCGAGGCACCCACGCTTGCCACAGGCGCAGGGTGAGTCATTGGTCCCCACCGTCATGTGCCCCAGTTCCCCGGCCAGGCCACCCGCACCGCCAACGAGGCGAAAATCGGAGACGACGCAGCCGCCCACGCCTCCTGACAGGCGCAGATAGATGAACGAGGACATGTCCGCGCCCGCGCCCCACATCGCCTCCGTGAGCGCCGCCATGCGCACGGTGTTGTCGACGACCGGAAGCGGATCCCACCAGCGTCGCGTGAGCTCACTGAGCTCCTCCACAGTCGGGTACGCGTCCGAGGAGAGCCTGGCGTTACGCCCCATCGGAATGGGAACCCCCACGCCCACCGCGCGCACCGTCGAGGTGTCGATCTCCTGACGGGACGCGCTCGCGGCCAGGGCCTCGCAGGTCTGTTCGAGAGAGCGCTGGAGGGAAGGGGAGGTGGGGGAGACGATGTGGACGGCCGCCAGAACGGCGCCGCTGCGCGAGAGCATGACGCCCGCGCATGATGTGCGCGTGACGTTCAGGCCAACGCAGTGTGCAGCCGAGGAGTTGAGCGTGAGGAGCTGGGTGGGGCGGCCTCGTCCGGGGGCGTTCGTGCGCACCGGAGTCACCGATCCCTCGTCGAGGAGGGTGGTGAGAGCGCGCCCCAGGTTCGTGCGCGAGGTGTCGAGTGCTTCGCATAGCTGGGAGCGCGTCGCGGGGGCTTTGACCAGGTGAGCGATGATGCGGTCTTCGAGGGTGGGCAGTGGTCTGCGTGTGGGGTAGTGCATGCCTCTC
>CAUTGT010000197.1:0-3565 GCA_963537735.1 uncultured Actinomycetaceae bacterium
CGCGAGGCCGCGCACAGCGCCGCGTACGTGACGGCCGCGTTCGTCGCGGGACCGCCTGCGGCCATCGTGAAGTCCGTCGACGTGACCTTCAGTGAAGGGTCCGGCACGTGGTCGAGTCGATGCAGGACGTCCAGGGTCGTGAGCCCGGCGAAGAGAGCAGTCATGGGGATATTGTCGCACCCGGTGGCCGCGTGAGACAGGATGGTCGCGGCTCTCGCTGACAGGCCGACAAACCCTGTAGCATATGAACAACGACACTCATCGACTCCTCCGGATCGCCATGCACCTGCTCGACGCGCTGAACAACTCCCTGCCCGAGGTCTTCCGAGCCATTGACCTCATGGGCGTTCTCCTCAACGGCATCCTCGGTGGCAAAGTTGCCCGAGAACGGAACTTTGATGCCGTTGGCTTCTGCATTCTCGCGATCATGACGGCGCTCGCGGGCGGCATGATCCGTGACCTGCTCCTGACGACGCGCACCGGTGCGCCCGTCGCCATCACGGACCCCTACTACCTGGGGTTCGCGATCATCGGTGCTCTCATCGCGATGGCCTTCCGCATGGATTCGCGCGCGTGGTCGGTGCTCCTCGTGATTGCCGACGGCATGGTGCTGGGTTGTTGGAGTGCGACCGGCGCGATCAAGACCCTCGACGCCGGGTTCGCGGTCATGCCGGCGATCCTCATGGGCATCATGACTGCGATCGGCGGTGGCATGGTTCGCGACATCTCCGCAGGCCTGGTCCCGCGTGTTTTCGGCGGCAACAACCTCTACGCGACCCCCGCGTTCGCGTGCTCGCTGGTCACTGTCATCTTCTGGCACATGGGCCAGCCGGTCCTGGGTATGGGCGCGTCCATCATCGTGGGCCTCGTGTTCACGGGAATGGCGCATTGGCGCCGCTGGAAGCTTCCCCAGACCCGCGAGTGGACCATCACTCTCACATATTCGCAGTTAAAAGCTCTGCGTGGGGGCAAGCGTTAGTATGGCGGTGTGACTCCCGAATCAACACCCGCATCTTCGTCTCCCACAGCGGCACCCGCCTCGGAGCGTAAGCGTTTTAAAACATGGCACCTGTCCATGATGGCACTGGGCCTCGCCATCGGTGCTGGCTTCTTCCTGGGCACGGGTTCCGCGATCCATCAGGCCGGACCGGCCGTCATCGTGTCCTATGCGCTGGCGGCCGGCATCGTCGTGTCGGTCATGCTGGCGCTCGCGGAACTGGCCTCGTCCCTGCCGTCGACGGGCTCCTTCTCGTCCTACGCCGAGGCCGGGATCGGTCGGTGGGCCGGGTTCACGATCGGGTGGCTGTATTGGGTCATGCTCATCATGGTGTCGGGCCTGGAGGTGACGGGCGCGGCGACGTTCTTCGTCGGCTGGTTCCCCGCGGTCCCGCAGTGGGTGGTTGCCCTCGTTATTGTCGTTGTTATTGGCGGCATTAACCTGCTGGCGGCCGGGCAGTACGGTGAAATTGAGGCCTGGCTGTCGATGGTGAAGATCGTCGCGATCATCGCCTTCCTGGGCGTGGGTGTTTTCCTGGTCGCGCGCACGGCGATCGTCGGCCCGCTGCCGGGTCACGAGGGCGTCCTACAGAATGTGCTGGGACACAACGGTTTCATGCCGAACGGGCTGTCCGGCGTTGCCGTGGCTCTCCTGGCCGTCATCACGTCCTTCGGCGGCCTGGAGATCGTCACGATCGCCGCCGCTGAGGCCGAGGATCCCCAGGCCGCGATGACCAGCGCCATCCGCTCGGTCGTGACCCGCATCCTCGTGTTCTACGTCGGCTCTGTCATCCTGCTGATCGCGCTGCTGCCGTGGGACAGCGAGGCGATGAATACGAACGCCTTCGCCGCCGTTCTCGAGATGGCGGGCGTCCCCGCGGTCGGCACGCTCATGAACGTCATCATCTTCATGGCGCTGATCTCGGCGTTTTCCGCGAACATCTATGCCTCCTCCCGCATGGCCTACTCGCTGTCCGCGCGCGACATGGGTCCGCGCTGGCTGCTGGGTGCGTCGGCCTCGAACAAGGCTCGCGCACGCTCCGTCGTCGAGGCTGCCCTCGAGGACGACGAGGCCCTCCTGGCTACCGAACTCCAGGGTGACATCGAGGCCGGACGGACCCCGAAGCGCGCGGTCGGCCTCGTCGTTGTGCTCGCGCTGCTGGCCGTCCTGGGCAACTGGTACCTACCCGGTTCGATCCTGGCGATGCTCATTAACGCGATCGGCATGGTTTTGCTGATCGTGTGGACGTTCATCATCATCTCGCTGATGCGCCTGCACCCCTCGCTGGAGCGCTCGGGCTCTCTCGTGATCCGTATGCCCGGGTGGCCGTGGCTGCCGTGGCTGGTTCTTGCCGGCCTGGGTGGGATCGGCGTCCTCATGCTCATGAGCGACGAGGGCCGGGCTCAGTTGGTCTCCATGGGTGCGCTCACGCTCATCATTATCGTGATTTACTTCGTGCGTCAGCTGGTGCTTTCGCGTAAGCGCGCCTAGTTATCCACAGGTACCCACCCGCCGGGACGCAGATGCCGGTGGGTGGGTGCATCATGAGGGCACCCCGGACGGTCGGGGTGCCCTCATTGTGTGGGTGTTGTGAGAGAAAGGAGAGGGCGATGGCGCGCAAGCGGCGCAGGAGCATCGGGGACACGGCTGCCCTGCTGGTGATTCTCGCTGCCCTCGTGTGGGCGTTTGTGCCGGGCGTCGGCTGGGACCTGCTGGGCCTGCGCTCGCGCCTCGGGTGGCCGCCGCTGCGCAGCGGGCAGGCCCTGTCCTCCCTACCGGATAGCGAGGCGGCCCGGCAGCTGCGCGAGCTCACGGTCCGCGAGTCGGTCGATGATCCCGCCGCGCCGGCGTATGACCGCGAGGCCTTCGGGCAGCGGTGGGCTGACACCGACCACAACGGCTGCGACACCCGAAACGACATCCTTGCCCGCGACCTGGCGAGGCCCACCTTCAAGCCGGGCACGCGAGACTGCGTCGTCCTGTCGGGCACGCTTGCCGAGCCCTACACGGGGGCCACGATCGAGTTCCAGAGGGGGGATAAGACCTCGTCTCTGGTGCAGATTGACCACGTCGTCGCCCTCGCGGACGCGTGGCGGTCGGGGGCCTGGCAGTGGGACGCGCAGCGCCGCCAGGAATTCGCCAACGACCCGGAAAACCTGCTGGCGGTGGATGGGCAGGCGAACGAGGACAAGTCGGCATCGTCCGCGGACCAGTGGCTGCCGCCCAATGCCGAGTTCCGCTGCGACTACGTGAAACGCCAGATCGCCGTCAAGAATGCGTACGGGTTGAGTGTCACCCGCGCGGAGCAGGACGCGCTCGCCGAGCAGCTGTCAATCTGTTCCGGGTGACGCACGGGGAGCTGCTCCTGCGCCATGCGCGGTTGCAACGCACAATTCTGACCAGTAATTTCCAGCGGATTCCCAGCCGTTTTCTCACAATGTGTCCATCGACTGTGGAACTGGGCGCACGTCCGCAACATTGCCCGATAACGCCGGTAATGTTCCCCTCAAGGAGAGGGGTGACATGTACACGGCAGTTAACTGGGCGCTTGATCTGGGGCTTTACGCC
>CAUTGT010000198.1:0-3518 GCA_963537735.1 uncultured Actinomycetaceae bacterium
CGAGGATGTTCGAGGTCACCCAGTAGGCGCGCTGCTCACCCGAGCCCGCGACAGGTGCGTCGGAGGCCGCGATGTCGAGCTTGTGCGTCGCGGAATCGTAGGTGAAGGTCACGAGCTTGTTCGCTTTCGTCGCAAACTGGTAGTTGGCGCCACCGGCGGCGCCATCTTGACCGTAATTCTCGTTCCAGGATCCACCAATGGCAACCTTGACCTCATAGGACCCCTCGGGCAGTGCCGTCGTCGCGTACACGTAGGTACCGTCCCCCAGAGGCTCCATGAGCGGCGCGAGGCATTCGGGCTTCCAGTTATCCGAGCAGCCCAGAGCCTTTTGAACGGATCCGGGCAGGGTCACCATCTGGGCGGTGGCGGTGTTCCACACGCGGTGCGTCGCCTGGTTGTAGTAGAAGGTGACCGCGGTCTGTTCCTTCAGGGAGTAGGCGATGTTCGCACCGCCGGGCGCTCCCCCAGCTCCGAATGCCGTGTCCCAGGAACCTCCCTCGGCGACCTTGTATTCGTAGTCACCGGCGGGCAGCGTAAACGTCGCGGTGTAGACACCGGTCGCGTCGCGCGTCAGGGCCGCCTTGTCGCAGCCGGGCGCCCAGTCGGCGTCGCATCCCATCGCCTTGTTATGGTTACCGGGGATTGTCACCAGCACGTTATCGGCGGCGCCAGCGGCACCCGCATCGACTGCCTGAGCACCGACACCCTCGTGTGACGCTTCGGTCTCGGGCGCGGCCCACGCGGTTGGTAGCACACCCCCTAACAGCGCAATAGCAGCGCCAACGCTGAGCGTTCGGCGCAGGAATGTCCTATTGAGTCGGTATGTCACGACAGACTCCCTCGTCCAAAAGCGGTCCCCTCCCATGGGGCTGCTCCTAGGTTAGACACACTGCAACGTTTCCGAAAGTTTTCTGCAAAGCACAAGAGGAAATGCGGACCATGTGGTTAATAAAAAACCTCGCCACCGTGAATGTGACGAGGTCATTGGTACCCCCAACCGGATTTGAACCGGTGTTAACGCCGTGAGAGGGCGTCGTCCTAGGCCGCTAGACGATGGGGGCCTTGATTCAATTGCGAATCCGTACCCCCAACCGGATTTGAACCGGTGTTAACGCCGTGAGAGGGCGTCGTCCTAGGCCGCTAGACGATGGGGGCCTTGACTGAAACTTGCGTTTCAGACTGCTGGGGTACCAGGACTCGAACCTAGAATGGCTGAACCAGAATCAGCTGTGTTGCCAATTACACCATACCCCATTGGGTATCACCTGCTTCGCTTTCACGTCGCTGGCGACAGGAGATAACTGTAGCGGACCAACGCCCTCATGCCAAATCGAAGGCCAGTGGTCCCGATCACCCACCCTACGCTCCCCCACAACGGGACGCCTCCGAGCGCGACGGAGCCCCGACCTCGTCCCTCAAACAGGGCGACGAGGCCGGGGCTGCGCGTGGCAATCAGGCCAGGGAGGCGCGCAGGGCGCGCAGGCGGGTCAGCGAGGAATCGCGACCCAGGATCTCCATGGACTCGAACAGCGGCGGGGAGACCTGGCGGCCGGTCACGGCGACGCGCAGCGGGCCGAAGGCCAGGCGGGGCTTGACGCCCATCTCGTCGACGATACGTGCGCGCAGCGACTCCTCGAGGGCTGCCGTCGTGAACTCGGCGAGGCCCTCGACGGTCTCTATGGCGGCGTCTAGGACGTCCACGGCGTTGTCCTTGAGCTTGGAGACGGCCTTCTCATCCATCTCCAGCGCGTCGTCGGCAACGAAGAGGAAGCCGAGCATGCCCGTGGCCTCGCCGAGGAGCTGGATGCGCGTCTGGATGAGCGGGGCGGCCTCGGTGAGGATCTCGCGCTCGCGATCGGTCAGCGCCTCGAAGAAGTCGGCCGAGACGACCCCGTCGCGGTGCAGGAAGGGCACCAGACGGTTCCGGAAGTCCTCGCCGTCCAGCAGACGGATCTGCTCCGCATTAATCGCGATGGCCTTCTTCTGGTCAAAGCGCGCCGGGTTCGGGTTCACGTCCGAGATATCGAAAGCGCGAGCCATCTCCTCCATGGAGAAGATGTCGCGGTCCGCGGCGATCGACCAGCCCAGGAGAGCCAGGTAATTGTTGAGGCCCTCGGGGATCATGCCGGCAGCCTTGTGCAGCAGCAGGTTCGACTCGGGGTCGCGCTTGGACAGCTTCTTGTTGCCCTCGCCCATGACGTAGGGCAGGTGGCCGAAGCGCGGCATGAACTTGGCGACTCCGATGGCCTCGAGCGCGCGGTACAGGACGATCTGGCGCGGCGTCGAGGAGAGCAGGTCCTCACCGCGCAGCACGTGTGTGATCTCCATGAGCGCGTCGTCGATCGGGTTCACCAGCGTGTAGAGCGGGTGGCCGTTGGCGCGCACGATGACGTAGTCCGGCACCGAGCCGGCCTTGAAGGTGATCTCGCCGCGGATCAGGTCCGTGAACGTGATGTCCTCGTCGGGCATGCGCAGGCGCAGGACGGGCTGGCGGCCCTCGGCACGGTAGGCGTCGATCTGCTCCTGGGTCAGGTTGCGGTCGAAGCCGTCGTAGCCGAGCTTGGGGTCCTCACCCTTGGCGCGGTGGCGCTCCTCGATCTCCTCGGGGGTCGAGTAGGACTCGTAGGCGTAGCCGGCCTCGAGCAGGCGCGCGGCCACGTCACGGTAGATGTCCATGCGCTCGCTCTGGCGGTAGGGGCCGTGCGGGCCTCCCTTACCGACGCCCTCGTCCCAGTCGAGGCCCAGCCACTGCAGGGACTCGATGATCTGATCGAAGGACTCCTGGGAGTCGCGGGCGGCATCCGTGTCTTCGATGCGGAAGACGAAGGTTCCTCCCGTGTGGCGGGCGTAGGCCCAGTTGAACAGGCACGTGCGGACCATGCCGACGTGAGGGGTTCCTGTGGGCGAGGGGCAGAAGCGGACGCGAACGTCGGCACCGGTGGCAGTTGTTTCACTCATGATTCCTCCATCCTACTCCAGCGGTGGCTGTTGCATTTGCTTGATGGGTGGGCGCGCTGCGACGCGCGCCGGTGGCACAGATACGCTGGTTGCATCACCGGGATCGGCCCGCGCCGCATCCATCGACTCACCCAGGAGGACACCGTGTCCGTTCGTCTCTTTTCCGACTCCCACCTCTACCGCACCGGCTCCCTGAAGTGGACCGGTATCACGACCGCGAGCGGTGAGCCGACGATCGGCGCGTGGGTGGCGGAAATGGACTTCGGGACGGCCCCCGAGGTGGCCGACGCGATGAAGGGCGCGATCGACGACGGCTTGCTCGGCTACCAGCCGACCTGGCTGGAACCACGCATCGCGGGCGCGACCGCCGAGTTCCAGATGCGGCGTTTTGGCTGGGACGTGGACGCCTCCCAGGTGCGCCTCGTGGCCTCGGTCCTGCCCGCGCTCGAGGCGACAATCAAGCACCTGGTGCGCCCGGGCGCGCCGATCATCGTGCCCACCCCCGCCTACATGCCGTTCCTGACGATCCCGGGCAAGTTCGACCACCCCGTCATCGAGGT
>CAUTGT010000199.1:0-3501 GCA_963537735.1 uncultured Actinomycetaceae bacterium
AGAAAGAATGGGTGCGGGCCCGAAGGCGTTGCGCCACCAGGGCCAGGAGCGCGTCGGTCACCAGCGCGAGGGCGACGACGACAATCGCGCCGCCGATCATCTCCGCGTAGTCTCGGGTCTTCAGGCCCTCGTAGAGGAAACGGCCGAGGCCGTAGTTCGCTGTGTAGGCCGCCAGCGTCGTCGTCGCGATCACCTGGAGGGTTGCCGAGCGCACGCCCGCCGCGACGAGGCCGGCCGCGTGCGGGGCCTCGACCTGCGCGAGGACCTGTTTTTCAGTGAGCCCAATCGCTCGCGCCGCGTCCACGGTCGCGCGCGGCGTCGAGGCGATCCCTGAGTAGGTCGCCGACAGGAGCGGCGGAATCGCCAGGATCAAGAGTGCCAGAGTCGGTGCCGCCAGGCCGATACCCAGCCACAGGCCCGCCAGCGTCAGGACGCCGAGCGTCGGAACCGCGCGGGCCGCGCCCGTCGCGCTCACCAGCCACCGGCCCCTGCCCGTGTGCCCGATCCAGGTGCCCAGCGGCAGTGCGATGAGGGCCGCGAGCGCCACGATCAGGAGGGTGAGGCCCAGGTGCTCGGTGGCCCTCACGAGGATCCCGGACTCACCTAGCCAGTGAGCGGGGACCGCCAACCACTTCAGGGCGTCGAGGAGAATGTTCATGCCCGCCCCCTCCTCGTCCACGGAGTGAGGGTCCAGCCGATTCCCTGGATCAGCGCATCGATGACGAGCGCAAGGAGAACCGTTGCGACCAAGCCGGCCACGACCTCGGCGATGAGGCCGCGCTGAAAACCGTCAGTGAACAGCGTCCCCAGCGAGCGCACCCCGATGAACGCGCCCACCGTCACGAGCGACACCGTCGATGTGGCAACCACGCGCGTGCCCGCTACGATGACGGGCGTCGCCAGGGGGAGCTCCACCTCGACGAAGCGTCGAAAGAGTGGGTAGCCGCACGCGTTTGCGGCCTGCAGGGTCGCGCGAGGAATCGCGCGGAAGCCCTCCGCGGCCTGTCGCACCAGCACCGCCACGCCGTACAGCGTCAGGACAATCACCATGTTGGCGGGAGAACGCAGCGCCACCCCGACGATCACGGGAATGACGATCAGAAGCGGGAGCGACGGAACCACGTACAGCGCCGACAGGACGGACAGGACCCAGCCGCCGCGGCGCGAAAACGCCGCCCAGCGCGCGATCGGCACGGAGAGCAGCACCGACAGTGCGATCGCTGGGAGGGCGATCCACAGGTGAGCAAGAGTCAGGGAGCCAATGAGCCCCCAGTTGGAGGACAGCCAGGTCACGGACGCTCCCCGGCCTCGTCGGTCGTCAGCGTGCCCACGGGGGTGCCGGCGTCGTCGACAACCAGGCCGCCCGGCCCGGCGACGCGCACCGGGCGTGCCGCGCGCGAGGCTCCGACGAACTCCGCAACGAAGGGCGAGGCGGGAGAGGAGAGCAGCTCGGTGGGCGTCCCCACCTGCTCGATGTGGCCACCCGTCGAGAGGACGGCAACCTGGTCGCCCAACGTGAACGCCTCGTCCACGTCGTGCGTCACGAAGAGGATCGTCGTGCCCAGGGCCCGCTGAATCTCCTTCAGCTCGCACTGCAGCTCTGTGCGCACGATCGGATCCAGCGCGCCAAAGGGCTCGTCCATCAGCAGGATGTCCGCGCGATTGGCCAGCGCCCGAGCCACGCCCACGCGCTGACGCTGGCCGCCCGACAGCTGGGCGGGGTAGCGATCAGCCATCTCGCGATCCAGGCCCACCAGCTCGAGGAGCTCGAGCGCGCGCTCGCGGGAAGCCTGCTTCGTGGCGCCCTCCAGGCGTGGGACGGTCGCGATATTGTCTGCGATGCTTCGGTGGGGGAAGAGGCCGCCCTCCTGCAGGACGTAGCCGATCGAGCGGCGCAGGCGCACGGGGTCCTCGCCTGCGACGTCCTGGTCTCGTACGAATACCCTGCCCGAGGTTGGGGTGACCATCGCGTTCACCATCCGCATGAGCGTCGTCTTGCCGCAGCCCGAGGTGCCCAGGAAGACGGTCGTGGAACCCTGCTCGACGGTGAGGGAGAAGTCCTCGACGGCGCGTGTGCCGCCCGGGTAGGTCTTGGAGACGTGGTCGAAGCGAATCATGCGCGCTCCTTGGCAGCCTCGGCGATGAGCGCGAGGCAGCGCGTCAGCTCCTCGCGCTGGGCTGTGGAGAGTGGGGCGAAGAGGCGCTCCTGCTCCTTCTCGACGACCGCGCAGGCCTCCTCGAGGTGCGCCAGGCCCCGGTCCGTCACCGTCAGGATGGTCGCGCGCCGGTCGTGCTCGCACGGGGTGCGGTGCAGCAGTCCGTCGCGGTGGAGGCGATCGACGAGGCGCGAGGCCGCTCCCAGGGTGATCCCCTGGCTCGCCGCGACCTCCTGGATGCGACACGCGGGGGTGTCTCGGACCGTGCGCAGGACTAGGAAGCGGCCGAGTGTCAGCGCGTTTCCGGCCTCGGAGAGGGCGGATTCAACGGCGCTCCAAGCGCGAACTTCCGTGTCGATCAGTGTCGCGAACAGCGTGCATGTATCTGTTGCCATGCCCACTACCTTACGCGTAAATAATTGATATGTATGGTGTTTGTGAGGGGAAACTCGTTGAGTTTTTGACGAGATAGGCGTTCTTGTGCTGTTTGTGAGCGGCCCACAACTGTGTGTGGGGCGTGGTCGGCGGGACTCGGCGCGGTGCTACAGTGCGTGGTATCGGCGAGTGGCAAGCTCCGGGGCCCTCGCTCGACGCAAGTCAGTGCCCAGTCGTGGGTGCGTTTTTCCGGCGCGTGACGCGCATATCGATGAGGAGTGTTAAAGGTGCGGAAACGTCTCTACTCTCTGCTGGATGGTGATGGGGGAGCGGCGATGTGGTGCGGGCACGTCATGACCGTGCTCATTATCGCCAGCCTCCTTCCCCTGTGCTTCAAGGAATCCAGCCCCGTCCTCGAGACAATCGAGTACGCCTGCGTCCTCGTGTTCATCGCCGACTACCTGGCACGATGGGCGACGGCGGATCTGAAGCTCGGCAAGGGCGCATTGTCGTTCCTGATCTATCCCTTCACCCCCATGGCCGTCATCGACCTGCTGTCGATCCTGCCAGTCTTCAATGCCCTCAACGACGCGCCGCGCACGCTGCGAGTCCTCCGCCTGTTTCGGGCCCTGCGGACGTTCAAGCTCATTCGCTACTCGAAGAGCGCCTCCGTCATCGCCGCCGTGTTCGAGAAAGAGAGGGAGGCGCTGCTCGCCGTCCTCGGCCTGGCCATCGGCTACATCCTCGTCAGCGCCCTCGCCATCTTTAACGTCGAGCCGGAAACCTTCAACACCTTCTTCGATGCCGTGTACTGGGCGGTCGTCTCCCTGACGACCGTCGGCTACGGCGACCTCTACCCCACCTCCGACGTGGGGCGTGCCATCGCCATGATCTCCTCGCTCATGGGCGTCGCCGTCGTTGCCCTGCCCTCGGGCATCCTCACGGCGGGCATGCTCGACGAGCTGCGCGG
>CAUTGT010000200.1:0-3497 GCA_963537735.1 uncultured Actinomycetaceae bacterium
ACCTCGAGGAGGCGCAGCACGTCGGCCACCGTGTTGATGGTCCACACGTGGACGGCCAGGCCCAGGGTGTGGGCGGTGGCCACGAAGCGCTCGTCGACGACGCGGATGGGGCCCTGGTGCATGGGAACCTGTGCGGCGATGGCGCCCTGGCGCGGGCCGGGCACGTGCCACCAGGCGGGGTTCGTGGCGCTCTTCGCGGCGCCCACGAGGCGCACGACGGCCCCGGTGCCCAGAGACGTGGCGACCGCGCGCGTGGGGTCCGAGGCGGCGATGTCGCGCACCGCCCGCAGGCGCGGCTCGGAGAAGGAGGCAACGAGCACGCGGTCGGCTGCGCCGTGGTCGGCGATGACGTCGAGGAGGGGGCCTTCGACGCCCGGCTCCTTCGCATCGATGTTGAAATACATATCGGGGAAGGCCTCGAGGACCTGGGCGAGCAGCGGCATCTGCTCCCCGGAGTCGCGGTGGCGCAGCTTGGACAGCTCGCGCCACGTCATCTGAGCGATCACGCCAGTACCGTCGTAGCAGCGGTCCACGGTCTCGTCGTGGCAGATGACGACCTTGCCGTCGGCGGTGACGTGGGCGTCGGTCTCCACGTGGCGGATCCCGGCCTCGTAGGCATAGGCGAAGGCGCTCATCGTGTTCTCGGGGGCCTCCTCGCTGCCGCCGCGGTGGGCGAAAACGATGGGTCCCTGACGCATGGTGACGGGCATCATGAGCAAGACTCCTGTCCGAGATAAACAGCTTTGTTTGCCTGCATCCACGCGTCCGGATCCACCGGGGTGTTCGAGGAGTCGTGGATTTCGAAGTGCAGGTGGGGGCCCGTGGACCAGCCGTTGTTGCCGACCGCGCCGATGACCTGCCCGGCGGTGACGGTGTCGCCGACCTTCACCTTAATTTTGTTCATGTACTGGTGCAGGTAGGCGGAGTGGAAGACGGTGCCGTCGGACTTCGTGTGCTTGATCTGTACGTAGGCGCCCGAGCGCGAGTTCTCCGCGACCTCCTCGACGACGCCGCCGTACACGGAGGTGATGGGCGTGTCGAGCGGGGCGGCCATGTCGATGCCCTCGTGAGCGAGGAGCTGGCCGGACACGGGCGAAATACGCATCGTGAAGGGCGAGGTCACCGTGTAAGTGCCCTGCGGGAGCGGCCAGTAGATCGTGTCGGCAACGACGCGCACGTTGCGGTTGCCGTCTGCCCCGTTGCCGGAGGCGCAGCCGGTGATGGACACGGGAGCCTTAGCCTTGGCGCGCGAGTTCGCGGTGAGGGTCGCGTCCAGGGCGGTGGCCTGGGGCAGGGCGGAGGACACGGCCCAGCTGGGGCCGCCCATCGAGACGCCGAAGGCTCGCGCGGGCACGGTCAGGGATGAGTCGGAGCCGACGCGGCCCGTCATGGGCACGGCGATCGTCGTGCCCGCCAGCCCCAGCACGAGGAGGGCGCGCAGCACGTAGCCGACCGGGTGAACGTTGCGGCGTCGCTCCCCCTCGGACGAGGCCGGGGCTGCCTCCGCGCCCTCTCGATCCGTCGCGGGATCCGGGGTGGGGGCCGAGGCCTCGTCAGTCATCGGGATCGCAGACGTCGTCGGGTTCTCCTGCTGATCGTCCGCGTCGTGGGGGCGCGCCGCGCGCAGCTGCGAGCGCTTCGGCAGCGGGCACTCGTTGTCGCTCACGGCATCCCCCTTGTCTGTGTTCGTCACGAAGTTTTGACCTCGATCTAATGTACCTTGCGGATCGCGGCTCGTCACGGGCGCTGGAGAACGTCTCGGACTTCGCCGACCAGCAGCTCGAGGATGTCTTCGAGGAAGAGGATACCGACGACGGCGCCCGCGTCGCGCACGAGGGCGCAGTGCACGCCGGTGCGCTGCATGTGGCGCAGCGCGTCTTCGACCTGGTCGTCGGCGGACACGGCCTCGAGGCGTCGGATGCGCCACGGGGTGATCGGCTGCTCGCGGTCCTCGCCGGTGGCGTACAGGACGTCCTTGAGGTGCACGTAGCCGACGATGGAACCGTCGTCGCCGGCGATCGGGAAGCGCGAGTAGCCCGTGTGGGCGACCTGTTCTTCCACGTCGGCCGGGGTGGCGCCCTCGGGCAGGACGACGAGCTTGTCGAGGGGGACCATCGCTGTTCCGGCCGTCTCCTCGGAGAATTCCAGGGTGCCGCTGAGCAGGCCCAGCTCGTCGGTCAGCACGCCCTCCGCCTGCGAGGCGACGACGATCGAGGCGACCTCCTCGATCGTGTAGGAGGCCGAGATTTCCGAGCGCGGCTCGTAGCCGGCCATGCGCACGAACCAGTTCGCGAAGCGGTCCATGACCTCGATGATGGGACGCAGGACGTGGCCCAGGCGCACGAGGACGGGGGCCAGGATCAGCAGCATGCGCACGGGCGCGGCGATCGAAATGTTCTTCGGGACCATCTCGCCGAAGACGACGTGGCAGAAAAGAACGACAACGAGGGCGGCGGCGAAGCCGACAACGTGGCTGGTCGCCTCGGGCGCGCCCAGGCGTTCGAGAGGCGACTCGACGAGGTGCGCGATCGCGGGCTCGGCGACGACGCCCAGGGTCGTGGATGCAACCGTCACGCCCAGCTGGCAGATCGCCAGCATGAGGGACACGTGCTGCAGTGCGTACAGGGCGGCGGCCGAGCCGCGCGCGCCCTCGTCCGCGAGAGGCTCGACCTGCGAGCGGCGCGTCGAGGTGACGGCGAACTCGCCGGCGACGAAGAACGCATTGACGGCCAGAAGCGCCACGGTGATACCGAGACCAACTCCCACGCTCACAGCGACACCTCCTCGTCATCGGTCTCGGGGGCAGCGGGTGTGATCGCCACCTGGGCGACGCGACGTCCCTGCATCTGCGTGACCTCGATGCCGATGCCGTCCACGCTCACGCGCGATCCGACGACCGGGATCTCGCCCAGTTCGTTCATGACGAGGCCGCCGATCGTGTCGTAGGGGCCATCCTCGGGCAGGTTGATGTCCGTGCGGCGCGCGAGTTCGTCGGGGCGCAGCGTGCCGGGCACGAGGAAGGTGCCGTCGGGGCGCGGGCGGATGCCGAGGCGTCGCTGATCGTGCTCGTCGGAGACCTCGCCGACGATTTCTTCGACAACGTCCTCGAGAGTGACGATGCCCGACACGCCGCCGTACTCGTCGACGACGACGGCCATCTGCAGGCCCTCGTCGCGCAGCTGGACCATGAGGGGGCCGATCGGCACTGTCTCGGGGACCGAGGGCGCGTCGGTCATGAGGGACGAGGAGATGACGGGGACCTCGGCGCGACGATCGGCGGGCACGGCGACCGCGCGGCGCAGCGACACCAGGCCGAGGATGTCGTCGGAGTCGTCGCCAATGACAGGGAATCGGGAGTGTCCGGTTTCGCGGGCCAGGTCGAGCACGTCCTGGGCGCTGTCGCCCTCGCTGAGGGTGTGCAGGCGGCCGCGGTCGGTCATGACGTCGGCGGCGCTGAGGGTGGACATGCGGATCGTGTTGACGAAGAGGTCGGCCGT
>CAUTGT010000201.1:0-3488 GCA_963537735.1 uncultured Actinomycetaceae bacterium
CTCGAGAAGGCCGTCGAGCGCGCCAACAAGGCGGTCTCCCGCGCCGAGTCGATCCGTAAGTTCCGTATCATCGACGCAACCTTCACCGTCGAGAACGGCTACGTAACGCCGTCGATGAAGCTGCGCCGCCGCAAGGTCATCGCCGACTACGCCCACGAGATCGACGCCCTGTACGGCGGCCCCGTCTCCGCCGAAGCGCCCAAGAAGCGCGGGCTTTTTGGCCGCGGCAAGAAGAACTGATCCCACCACGCACGGCGCACAGCGCCCACCCCACGAAAGGACCGCAATGACGGTACGCAGGCTCGCCGACGGCTCTTGGGAGTCGATCGCGACGCGAGAAGCCACCGAGGACATGAACCTGCCGAAGATGCTCCACCAGCGCGTGGCGTCTCACCCCGGGCAGGTCGCTATCGAGCGCCGCTCCAACGTCGGCGCGTGGCGCCCGGTCACGATGGAGACCTTCCTCGGCGAGGCTGACTCGATTGCGCGCGGCCTCATCGGCATCGGGCTCGAGGCCGGCGACCACCTGGCGATCCTGGCCCCCACCTCCTACGAGTGGGCGCTCATCGACGTGGCCGCGCTGTCCTGCGGCGCCATCACCGTGCCCATCTACGAGACGGACTCGGCCTCGCAGATCGCGCACATCCTGGCCGACGCCGACGTGCGTATCGTTATTACGGCCACCACGCAGCAGGCCGAGCTGGTCGAATCCGTGCGTACCGAGGGTGTGCGCCATATCCTCTCCCTGGACCGGGGTGCCGAGCGCGTCCTGTCGGGCGCCGCTCAGGGCGTGAGCATCGATCAGGTGCGTGAGCGCACCGACGCCGTCAGACTGAGCGACGAGGCGACCGTCATCTACACCTCCGGCACGACCGGCATGCCCAAGGGCGTTGTGCTCACCCACGGCAACTTCATTTCGCCGATGCTGCAGGCCTACGACTTCCTGCCGCTCCTCATCAACGACCCAAAGTCGCGCTCTCTGCTCTTCCTGCCGGTCGCCCACGTGCTCGCGCGTTTCGTCATGTACTGCCTGCTCGCGGGCCAGGGCGTCACCGCCTTCTCCCCCGACACCCGCAACCTCGTCAACGACATCGCGACCTTCAAGCCGACGATGCTCCTCGTGGTCCCGCGCGTCATGGAGAAGGTCTACAACGCCGCGGCCGCGAAGGCCGGCGGCGGCATGAAGGGCCGCATGTTCACGTGGGCCGCCAAGCAGGCACGCGCCCTATCCAAGGCCTCCGCCTACGTCGACTCTCCCCTGCCCGAGTCCGCCGTCGCTGGTCCGGGCCCCGATACGACGCCCATCCCCGATGCCTCGGCGATGCCTTCCCCCGGCCCGTCGACCGCGCTCAAGCTGCGCGGACGTGTTGCCGACGTGCTCGTCCTGTCAAAGGTGCGCGCCATCCTCGGCCCGAACCTGCACACGATCATCTCGGGTGGCGCTCCCCTGGCCCTTGATCTCGCAAACTTCTATCGCGGCCTGGGCATCACGCTTCTCCAAGGCTACGGACTGTCTGAGACGACCGGCCCAATCTCGGTGGAGACGCCGCAGGACTTCCCGCCGGACTCGGTGGGCTTCCCGTGGCCCGGCAACCGCATGAAGATCGCGCCCGACGGCGAGCTGCTCGTCCAGGGCATCTCCGTGTCGAAGGGCTACCACAACCTCCCCGAGGCCACGGCCGAGGCCTACGTCGACGGCTGGTTCAAGACCGGTGACCTCGCCTCCATCGACGATCGCGGTCACCTGCGCATCACGGGCCGCAAGAAGGAACTCATCGTCACCGCGGGCGGCAAGAACGTCTCCCCCGAGATCCTCGAAGAGTCCCTATCGACGCACCCCCTCATCGCGAACATCATCGTGGTCGGCGACAACCGCCCGTACATCGGCGCACTCATCGCACTGGATACGGAGATGCTGCCCGAGTGGCTCTCCACCCACGGCCTGCCCGTCGTGGACGCAGCACAGGCCGCGAATCTGCCGGAGGTGCGCGACTCGCTGGAGAAGGCGATCGCCCGCGCCAACAAGGCGGTTTCGCGCGCCGAGTCGATCCGCCGCTACCGCATTGTCAACGCTGCCTTCACCGTGGAGAACGGCTACATGACGCCCTCCCTCAAGCTGAAGCGCCGCCGCGTCCTGGCTGACTACGCCCACGAGGTCGACGCCCTGTACGCATCGGGCGAGGCTCCAAAGAATCAGGAGTAACCCGGTCACCCGCCCGGTTTTTCCTATCCAACCAACCGGCCCCGGCCTCGTTCATCGACGAGGAGGGGGCCGCTTCGTGCGGTGAAGCTTCCTAATCCCGGCTGTTACGACCGGCGACGAATGCGCAGAAGAGAGCGAGCAGGACAGCGACGCCCGCGACGGGCAGAGGAATCCAGTACGCCAGACGGTAGGCAAACTCCATAATGCCGGCGATCGCCATCGCAACCATCAGAAACAGGTGGAAAGCCCGCGACCACAGGAATCCGCTCGATCCGCCATTCCACAGAGACACGAGCGTCATCAGTAAGAAGACGAAGGCGACCGTATAGAGCGCGCCCACCATGCCCATCTGCCACGTGTGCCGGGCCTCGGCCTGCACGAGAACGCACAGGCTCAGGTTTCCGATGCCCGCCACGAAGCCGCAGCTCAGACCGAAGACGCGCGATCGGCCAACCCCGCGGGCCATAAGCGCGGCGATCGTGAGGGTGGCTGCGACGCCCATGAGTGCAATGACAATCAGGTGGACCCATGCTGGCCAGTAGTACATGTGGCCGAAATAGCGGTAACCAGGAAGCATAAGGCCTATCCTAACCGTTCACGCTACTGGGCAGCGGCGTCGCGCTGCGCTTCCTTCGCGAGGACCTCGGCGAGGTACTGGCCGGTGAAGGATTCCTCGACTGTAGCGACCTCTTCGGGCGTGCCCTGTGCAACGACCGTGCCGCCGCCGGCGCCACCCTCCGGCCCCATATCGATGATCCAGTCGGCGCTCTTGATGACGTCCAGGTTGTGCTCGATGACGATGACGGTGTTGCCCTTGTCGGCGAGCGACTGGAGCACCAGGAGCAGCTTGCGGATGTCTTCGGAGTGCAGGCCGGTCGTGGGCTCGTCAAGCACGTAGACCGTGCGGCCGGTCGAGCGTCGCTGCAGCTCGGAGGCCAGCTTCACGCGCTGGGCCTCGCCGCCCGACAGGGTCGTGGCGCTCTGGCCGAGACGCACGTAGCCCAGGCCCACCTCAACGAGCGTATTGAGGTGACGGGCGATACGCGAGATCGGCGCGAAGAACTGCGCGGCCTCGGCGATCGGCATGTCGAGCACGTCGGCGACGGTCTTGCCCTTGTACTCGACCTCGAGGGTCTCGCGGTTGTAGCGGGCACCATGGCAGACCTCGCAGGGCACGTACACGTCGGGCAGGAAGTTCATTTCAATCTTCAGGGTGCCGTCGCCCTTGCAGGACTCGCAGCGTCCGCCCTTGACATTGAAGGAGAAGCGTCCCGGGCCGTAGCCG
>CAUTGT010000202.1:0-3465 GCA_963537735.1 uncultured Actinomycetaceae bacterium
CACGCCTCGTCCTGGGCCTCTTTCTCGTGCTGGTGGCTCCCCTTCAGCTGGCAATCGCCGTCTATGACCAGGCGCATCATGGGCTGGGGGAAGCGGTCGAGTGGCCGAATTGGACCGGCTGGGTCATGGTGCTGTGCGGAATTGGCGTGCTGTGGCGCGGCGCCGGTCTTCGACGTGCCGGGCGTCAGCAGATAACGATGCTCGCCGACAAATGGGCTGCCCTGGAGAGTCAGCGGGAGCAGGTCGAGCGCACGTTCTCCACGCTCATCGGCGCTGGGCACTACGAGAGTGCACTGACGGCGCGCTACGAGCTTGCCCGAGCTGAACGTGCCCGGGTGAGCGCTCGGATCGCCGAGCACAGGGCGCCGGGTTTCTTTGCATCGCTGAGCGAGGCCTCGAGCGGTGCGGGGGATGAGATCCTTGCGCAGATGGAACGCCTGGCGGACGCGGATGCCGCGATCATTGCTGCCCGCGACTTGTTCGCCTTCGCACCCGGCTGGCGTGACGTGTGGAAGAGCGAGATCGGCCCGATCATCGAAGACTTGGACGTCCTTGATGACGTCGCAGACACCCTCGAAAGTGTCAACACGGACCCTGGCATCCTGGCGGAGATTGAGGCATTCAGGGAGCGCGTGGGGGACCACAAGGATACTGTGAACGACCTCGGGAAGCGCCTCGAGGATGGGCAGGTAGGTCCCGCTCAGGCTCTCGAAGAACTCGACCGGATCACCAACGAGGCTCGAGCGCGCACCGCCGAGCTCATCGAGGCGACTCTTGCAACCGATGCGTCGCCGCGCGGACGGCGACGCTACGCGCGGTGGAAGGGGGAGGGTATCAGCCTGAGCGCGGCGAACGCGGAGTATGACGGATGCTATTGGAGCGAGGACGCCGACAATGACATCGAGTACAACCCGGTAGCCACGATCCGACTGACCGCAAACTCCGCAGGCGTTGACTTCGAAGGACTGCCAGCGCCGGCGACTGGTGTCCTGAGCGCTGGCCGCTCGCCCATCTACCTGCTGCCGATGTATCTCGATCGATACCTCACCGACGATGTGGATGAGGCCGGTGAGGGCTCCTCGTCGGCCTGAACGATAGACGATCCTCCCGTTGTCCTGTCTCGAAACCGGTTGAATCGCCGAGCGTGAAGCTGACCGTCGTGTCAGAGTGGCTGTATGACTTCTACGACGACCGAATCCGCAATTGAGGAACGCGGACACATGACGGCGCGCGACGTGCGTCGCTCGGCACTGGGTGCAGGGCGAATCCTGCTGGGTGTCATCATGGCGATCTTCGTTCCGGTGTGGCTGGTATTCTCCCTCGTTGATTACAGCCGGCCCACGGTGCCGGCGAGCGAACTCGTGACTCCGTCCGTCGAGGTGCACGACGAGACGGGGAGCTTCGAGCCGATCGACGGTCGTCCGCTGACAGACGTCCTCGGCGGCGTCGCGTTCGCGCGTCCCGTCCACCTCGTCATCTTGTCGACCGATGACCTGGTGGACGACAACCTCGACGAGGCCACCCTGAAGTACGCGCGGGCTGGGCATAAGGAGTGGATCTCGCCCAATGGGTACAAGTGGGCCGACGGCTACCTGATCCTGTCGGTGTCGCCCACCCACCGCAAGGTGGGCACGTACTTTGGCGAGGACATCGCCCCGCTGCTGTCCGTTCAAGCGGAGATTCAGGACGCCGCGAAGGATGACTTCCGCGCGGGCCGCTGGAGCCAAGGAATGGTCGCGGCGGCCACGAAGGCGGCCGCAAACATCCCGAACGAGGCCGGCTACAGCCTCGAGAACCGAGTTGTCTGGCCCCACTGGACGGGATGGTTGATCTCGCTCACGGGCATCGGCGTTCTCTTGCGCGGGCGTAGCCTGCGTCGCACGGTGCGAGAAAGCTCGGAGCGTATTGCCGAGGCATGGAAGGAGATGGAGGGGCGTCGCTCGGAGGTGGATCGCGCCTTCCACTCGATCGTCGATGCCGGTCACTACAGCAAGGGGCTGACCGCACGCTACGGGTGCGCCAACCAAGAGCGCAAGAAGGTACGCGAGCGCGTCTCCGTTCTGCGATCCCCAGGGTTCTTCGGATCCCTCAGTGCCGGCGCGGCGAGCGAGAGAGAGGAGCTCCTCGAAGATATCGAGCTGCTGTCGGCAGCCGATGACGCGATTTTCGCCGCCCGCGACTTTTTCGCGCTGGCACCACGGTGGCGCACTCTGTGGGACAACGAGGTGGGCCCGGTCTTCGAAGACCTGCTGGCGGCGGATTCCATCTCGGTCAAGGTGCGCAACCGCGTTAAGAAGCGTCAAGTGAAGAACGCGGTGGAGGCCTTTAACCGCTGGACGAACGAGCAGAGGGACATCATCGTCGGACTCGGAAACAGCCTGGAGCATGCGGACATCACTCCGGTGCAGGCTCTCAACGAGCTAGATCGAATCGCAGATGAGTCTCGGGCGCGCCTGACGAAGCTCATCGGACAGGCACTCGTCGCCGACACGTCCTCGTCGGGGCGCCAGCGCTACGAACATTGGGAGAGCAATGGGGGCGGCACCGTCAGCGCCAGCGATGTGCTCTACAAGGGCACGTACCTGAGTGGCGGTGACCGCCACGAGTACAATCCCGCATCGACGATCCGTTTGACCGCGAACTCTGCGGGCGTACGCCTCATGGGCAAGGCTGCGGCGAAGTCCGGTCGCTTCCAGGCGAACAATGTGTCCGTCTGGGCGTACCCGACGTATCTCGACCGCTACGTCGACTACGACCCGTCCAGCTCCTCGACCAGTTCAGCGGACTACGGCTCATCCTCGGGTGGCTTCTCGGGCTCCGGCTCTTCCTCGTCCTTCTGAGTCCCGTCGGGATACCGGGCGACCGATGGTCATCCGTGCCAGAGTGGAGGCATGACGTCTCAGACAACGGAAACGATGAGGAATGCGCCCCAGGATCCTCGTTCGGCCATGCGCAGCATGCGTGGCTGTGCGCGACTCCTCGCGGGTCCGGTCCTCTTTCTGGCAGCCCCCGTGTGGCTCGGCATCGCCGTCTCCGTCGGTGCTACGCAGGCTCTTGCGTGGCCCACCTGGTACGCGTTGGTGACGACGCTGGCGGGCATTGGCCTCTGGGTACGCGGGTGGATGCTGCGCCGCCTCGCCCACGAGAACATGCGGAGGGCCTGCGAGGCATGGGAGGCGCTTGAGAGGCGTCACCGCGAGGTCGAGCGTGCCTTCTGCCCGCTTCTTGGAGCGGGGCGCTACGACCGTGGTCTGACTGCGCGCCTTGAGGCAGCTCGGGCCGAGCGCGACAATCTGCGCGCTCGTATCGCTGCGGAGGCTTCGCTTCCGTTCCTCGCTTCGCTGAGCGCCGCAACGGCTCGGGAAACGGAGGCGATCGTCGGCGGTTTCCACGACCTGATGGATGCGCACGTCGCGTTGATGGCCGCGTGCGATCTGTTCGCGCTCGCTCCTGCCTGGCCCGCGG
>CAUTGT010000203.1:0-3458 GCA_963537735.1 uncultured Actinomycetaceae bacterium
GTCGTCATCATGGCTCAGGAGGAGGAAGTCCTCGACATCCTCCTCGAGCAGGCGCGCTCCGTCGACGCGATCGCCCGCGTCGAGGGCCGCGATTTCGAGGTCGTGGATCGCCAGATGGGGGTCGGCGGCCAGATGGTCACGATCCGCACGCCCTCCGCGGTCTACGAGGACGTGTTCGTGCCGCTGTTCGGCCAGTACCAGGCGCACAACGCGGCGGCGGCGCTCGTGGCCGTCGAGGCCTTCATGGGAGGCCGCGGCCTGGACGGTCGCATCGTCGAGCAGGGTCTCATGAACGCCTCCAGCCCGGGACGCATGCAGGTCGTCCGTCATTCGCCCACGATCATCGTGGATGCCGCGCACAACCCCGCGGGTGCGGCCACCCTGCGCGAGGCCGTGGAGTCCTCCTTTGGGTTTGCGCGCATCGCAGGCGTGTACGCGGCGATGGGGGACAAGGACGTCGAGGGTGTCCTGTCCGAGGTCGAACCCTTCATCGATCACCTCGTCGTCACGCAGATGCCGGGCGAGCGCGCGGCCGATATCGCGCGCCTCGCCGAGATCGCCGAGGAGGTCTTCGGTCCCGACCGGGTAGACGTGCGCGAGTCGCTGGCCGACGCGGTCGATCGTGCAGCAGAGGTCGCCGAGGCCGGGGCGCAGCCCGCGGATCGCAGCGGAGTTCTCGTGTTTGGCTCGGTCATGCTGGCCGGCGAAATGCTGGCCCTCGCCGGTCACAGCCCACGCTAGGATGGAACCCAACCAAGGCGGCCGCATCGTGGCGGCCGCCACGGTTGGGAATTCGTGCTCAAAGATGGCACGATTGACCATGCGTACAAGTACAGATGAGCAATGTGCAAGGAGGCATCATGAAGAAGCTCGTCAATGACGTCCATGCCGTCGTGCGCGAAACCCTCGAAGGTTTCGCCCTGGCCCACTCCGACATCGTCGATGTCCATTACTCGCCCGACTTCGTGACCCGTCACGCCCCCAAGGCTGAGGGCAAGGTTGGCCTCGTTTCGGGCGGTGGATCCGGACATGAGCCCCTGCACGCGGGCTTCGTCGGCGAAGGCATGCTGGACGCGGCCGTGCCCGGTGCGGTGTTCACCTCGCCCACCCCCGACCCGATCCTGGAGGCCACGAAGGCCGCCGATCACGGCGCGGGCGTCCTGCACATCGTCAAGAACTACACGGGCGACGTCCTCAACTTCGAGACCGCCGCCGAGCTGGCCGACATGGAGGACATTACGGTCGCCACGGTCGTCGTCAACGACGACGTGGCCGTCGAGGACTCCCTCTACACGGCTGGGCGCCGCGGCGTCGCAGGAACGATCTTCGTGGAGAAGATCGCGGGCGCGGCCGCCGAGCGCGGCGACTCCCTCGAGGAAGTCACCCGCATCGCCACCAAGGTCAACGACCAGACCCGCTCGATGGGCCTGGCGCTGGGCCCCTGCACCGTGCCCCACGCCGGCAAGCCCTCCTTCGACCTGGGCGAGGACGAAATCGAGCTGGGCATCGGCATCCACGGCGAGCCCGGATACCGCCGCGGCTCCATGGAGACCGCAGATAGCCTCGTCGCCGAACTCTACGAGCGTGTGCGCGAAGACCTGGGCCTGACCGAAGGCGAGCGCGTCGTGGCCCTCGTCAACGGCATGGGTGGTACCCCCGTCTCCGAGCTCTACATCTGCTTCCGCGCCCTCGCCGCCCTCCTCAAGAAGGACGGCATCGAGATCGCCCGCCAGATGGTCGGCAACTACGTCACCAGCCTGGAGATGCCCGGCGTCTCCGTGACCCTCATGCGCGCCGACGACGAGCTCCTCGAGCTCTTCGACGCCCCCGTGAACACGGTTGCCTGGAAGTAAGCAACGAAGCAGGACAAGGAGAAACACGATGAGCCTAGATGCAGCGTGGGCACGCCGGTGGATCGAGCTGGCGGCGGCGGACGTCGCTGAGCAGCGTGACTACCTGGTGGACCTGGACCGAGCCATCGGGGATGGCGACCACGGCGAAAACATGGACCGCGGTTTCAAGGCCGCCGTTGAGGCCCTGGAACAGGCCCAGCCGGGCAGCGTCGCCGAGGTCCTCAAGACGGTCGCCAAGACCCTCATGTCCACGGTCGGTGGCGCCGCCGGGCCCCTGTACGGGACCGCGTTCCTGCGCGCATCCAAGGCCGCCGGCGACGGCGATCTCGACGGCGCGGGCGTGGCAGCGGTGATCGCGGGCGCGCTCGACGGAATCCAGGCCCGAGGCAAGGCCACCACGGGTGAGAAGACCATGGTGGACGCGTGGACGCCCGCCCTCGAGGCCGCCCGCGCGGCCGCCGAGTCCGGTAGCGATCCTGCCGCTGTCCTCGAGGCCGCGGCCACCGCCGCTGAGGCGGGAGCAGCCGCCACGGAACCCCTGCGGGCCACGAAGGGACGCGCCTCCTACCTGGGCGAACGCTCCATCGGACACCTCGACCCGGGCGCCGTGTCCACCTCCCTCATCCTGCGCGCCGCCGTGCGCGCAGCGGACGAGGCCGGCGCAGCATGAGCGTGCGCGTTTCTTATCTCATCGTCTCACACTCGGCCTCCCTGGCCACCGGAGTCTGTGAACTGGCCGCCCAGATGGCCCCCGACGTGCACTTCGAGGCCGCCGGGGGCACGGAGGACGGCCGCATCGGCACCTCCTACGACCTCGTGGAGGCAGCCCTCGAGGCCGCTCTGAACGCCGTGGACGGTGAGGGCAGCGGCGTCATCGTGCTGACCGACCTCGGTTCGGCCACGATGACCGTCGAATCCGTCATCGACATGTGCGACGAGCCCGAACGCGTGCGCTTCGTCGACACCTGCCTCGTCGAAGGGGCCGTCGCGTCCTCCGTGCGTGCTCAGCTCGGCGAAGACCTCGACCAGGTCGCCGACGTCGCAGCCGCCCTGGCCCCGCGCGTGGACGACGTGCTCGCCCAGGAGGCACCCAGCCCCGCCACCGGCGCGCCCGGCGGGGGAGGGGCCCAGGCCTCGTCGACGTGGGCGCAGGGGGACGCGGTCGTCGCCGACCCCGTCGGCCTACACGCGCGCCCCGCCGCCGCCTTCGTGCGCCTGGCGGGCACCTTCGACGCCGAGGTCACGGTCAACGGGGCCGACGGCGGCTCGGTCCTGGAGCTCATGGCCCTGGGTATCACCCAAGGTCAAAGCATCCACATCGAGGCCAATGGGGCCGACGCCACAGCGGCGGTTGCGGCGCTGACAGATATGCTGGAGAACGCAACTACGCAACCGTCAGAATCAAAGGAGACAACAACGTGAGCGCTAAGAGTGTTCTGCTGGAGCCCCAGCACCTTCTCGACCCCGACCTGGAGCACACCCTCATCGTCGTGAAGCCCGACGGCTACGCCCGCGGCCTGACCGGTGAGATCCTGCGCCGTATCGAGGCCAAGGGCTACACGATCAAGGGCCTCAAGCTCATGATCGCCTCCCGCGAGCTGCTCG
>CAUTGT010000204.1:0-3445 GCA_963537735.1 uncultured Actinomycetaceae bacterium
CTGTGCCACTCACGTCATCCAACAGCGAGGACGCGGTCCTCGCGGCCCACATCACATTAGTCTACGGAATCGGGAGAGAAATGATCCCACGCCCCGCGCAGAACCACGCCCTCCATCATCGCTCGCGGTTCCTCCTCGGCCATGCACGCGCGGACCGCACCGACGACGCGGAATCCGTCGGGCAGCTGCGCATCTGGCGGAAACACCGCGATCATGCCGTGTTCTTCTCCCCCTTGGAGGACCCACCGGACAGGATCGACCGCGCAGACGCGGGCTGCGGCAGCCAGCTGACGCGCCTCGGCCTCGATAGCCTCTCGGTCAAACTCGATGACGACTCCCGAGGCCTTGGCGATGCGCGCCGCGTCTGTTGCGGGCCCATCCGACAGGTCCATCATGGCGCGAGCGCCCGCGGCCGCGGCGGCCACGCCAGAGCCCAGCGGAGGCGTCGGCGCACGGTACGTCTCGATGAAAGGAGCCAGATCGCCCAGCTGCGCGTCTCCTCGCGCTGACGGATCGACGTGCCCACCCTCCAGGAGATCAAGGCCGGCGTAAGAGTATCCAAGGGTGCCACTGACAGCCACGAGGTCACCGGGGCGCGCGCCGTCACGGCGTACCACCGGCCCCGGACAGTATCCAAAGGCCGTCACCGAAATAACGAGCTTCTCCCCCGCGCTCAGGTCTCCGCCAACCACACCGGCTCCGACCTCGCGCGCGCGGTCCCCCAGGCCTCGAACAACGTCCAGGAACACGTCCGCGTCCATGTCGCGCGGCGCCACCACCGAGGCGACGAGCGCCGATGGACGTCCGCCCATGGCATCGATATCCGCGAGGTTCTGAGCGGCCACGCGCGCGCCGACCTCGTATCCGGTCGACCACGACAGGTGGAAATGCTGGTCCTCCACCATGACATCCGTCGTCACGATGAATGATCCTTCGGGAGCCGCAACCTGCGCGCAGTCGTCGCCAATGCCAATCATTGTGCGCTCACCGCGCGGGAAAGAATCGCGGAAATGAGACACCAACTGTGCCTCGGACAGCTCAGCTAACTTCATGGGAACCAGCCTAGCCGCGGGCGCGCCGGCGCGCCGCGAAGTCGCCTCAGTTCTCGATGCCTCGCACAGTCTGGGAGGCAAACAGGCAGGTCGCGGCCGCACTGGCCACGTTCAGGGATTCCGCGTCCCCCGTCATGGGAATGGACACGAGCGCGTCGCACAGGCGCATCTCGTCGCCCGACAGGCCCCGCGCCTCGTTGCCGAACACCCAGGCGTGCGACTGGGACAGACGCGAGCGCGCCGACACGCCCTGCACGAGGAGGTCGGACAGACTCACGGAACCGGCACCGCCGCTGGTGCCCAGCAGGGCCGCGCTACGACCGTGGATGAGTGCGCGTGCATCCGCAAAAGAGGGCACGACGCACACGGGAATGTGGAAAACGGAACCGGCACTCGAGCGCACGACCTTCGGGCTGGCGGCATCCACCGTACCCGCGACGGCCACGACGCCGACCGCGCCGAATGCGTCGGCCGTACGGATGATCGTGCCGACGTTGCCGGGGTCGCGTCCCTGAGCGAGCACGACGATCGTCTCGCCCACGCTCGGCTCCGATAGGTTGCGCGACAGCGCATCCAGGGAAGCAACCGCACAGATGCCCTGCGAGTCCCCCGACAGGGCCTCCGATACCTCGGCGGTCACCGGGTGCACCCAGCGCGTGGCGCGCCGGGCGACGTCCACGACGTCCGCGTGGGTCTCCCACGCGTCCTCGCGGACATACACGTCGCGCACCGCATCCGGTCGATGCACGACAAGTTCGCGCACGGCCTGAGGCCCCTCAACAAGCATCAGGCCTGAGCGCGAACGCGCCGAGCGCCCGACCAGACCCGACACCCTGCGCACGCGATCGGCGCGGGGATTATCGAGAACGGTCAGGCGCTCGGCGAAAAGGCTCACCTATCAGGCCTTGGGGGCGTTGATGTCGGCGGGCAGCGCGTCCTTGGCGACCTTCACCAGGGCGTTGAACGCGTTGATGTCGTTCACGGCCAGCTCAGCCAGCATGCGACGGTCGACCTCGACGCCGGCCAGGTTCAGGCCCTGGATGAGGCGGTTGTAGGTCAGGCCCTGAGCGCGGGACGCAGCGTTGATACGCTGGATCCACAGACGACGGAAGTCGCCCTTCTTGGCCTTGCGGTCGCGGTAGGAGTAGACGAAGGAGTGAGTGACCTGCTCCTTGGCCTTGCGGTACATGCGCGAGCGCTGGCCACGGTAGCCGGAGGCCTGCTCGAGTACGGTACGACGCTTCTTCTTGGCGTTGACAGAACGCTTAACACGTGCCATTTTCTACTGTTCTCCTCTTACTCGAGCTCAGATGCCCAGCATGCGCTTGACGCGCTTGACGTCAGCGGTCTCCAGGACCTGGTCGGTCGCCAGACGGCGGGTCTTACGGCTGGACTTGTGCTCCAGCAGGTGGCGGGCGCCGGCCTGCTCGCGCATGATCTTGCCCGAGCCGGTCGTGCGGAAGCGCTTCTTAGCACCGGAATGAGTCTTGTTCTTCGGCATTTCTATTCCTTCGTTGTCAGGCGATGGGTATCGCCGTCAGTCCTGTTCGTCAGCCTTGTCGGCTGCCACTCGGGCCTGGTCCTTGCTGGCGCGCTCCGCGCGCTTGCCCCGGCGCTCAGCGCGCTCGGCCTCGCGGCGCTTGCGCTGCTCAGTCAGGGCGTCAGCCTTGCGCTTGGTGGGGGCCAGCACCATCGTCATGTTGCGCCCGTCCTGACGGGGCATCGACTCGACGGTGGCGAGGTCACCAATCTCCTCGGCGAGGCGCTGCAGGAGGCGAACGCCAGCCTCGGGGCGAGACTGCTCTCGACCGCGGAACATGATCATGACCTTGACCTTGTCGCCGGCGGACAGGAAGCGCTCCACGTGGCCCTTCTTGACGCCGAAGTCGTGATCGTCGATCTTCAGTCGGAAGCGGATTTCCTTCAGCTGCGTGTTCGCCTGGTTGCGGCGAGCATCGCGGGCCTTCTGGGCGGCTTCGTACTTGTACTTGCCGTAATCCATGAGCTTTGCGACGGGCGGCTTGGCGTCCGGCGCAACCTCAACCAGGTCAAGTCCGGCCTCTTCGGCCAGACGCAGCGCGTCCTCAACTCGGACGACGCCGACCTGTTCACCTCCGGGTCCCACGAGGCGAACCTCGGGGACTCGAATACGCTCATTGATGCGAGTCTCGCTGATGAGCGGCTCCTTCCACAGAATCCTTATGCGCGAAACGAAAAGCCTCCGTTACGCGACGCGCACGGAGGCTTCCATAGGTCAACACACACGGGTGTTGACCGTCGAACCCGATCCCCTGCGCAACGCCCCTGCGGGCGGCATCCCCTCTGTCGAGAGGCGGGTATCCAGGTGGGATTTCTCCGCTTGCGTTCCGGGCTTTCGCCCAGACGGTCGTATC
>CAUTGT010000205.1:0-3429 GCA_963537735.1 uncultured Actinomycetaceae bacterium
CAGCCGACGGCGCTGAGGCCGGCGAGTTCGCCACCGCCCTGACCGGCGAGGGTGAGGGCCGTCGGGATGACGCCGCCCTGCCCTGTGACAGAGGCGGGTGCGGGAGACACGGGAGCCGTGGACAGCGTGGACCAGGTGACGCCCGCCGCGACGTTCGTCGTCTCAAAAGGGTCGACGATGCCGGAGGGGCAAGCGAGCTGGACCTGGGAGGGGTGTGCGCTCTGCGCGGTGCCTTCCACGGTGGCTGGAGCAGAGGACACCCACATCGACGCCGAGGCCATAACCGCCGCGGCGATCCCCGCTCCCATCAGGGTCGTCAGGGAGTTGGCTGGGCGCTTCGTCATCTCTTCCTCCACGCGGATAGGGCGCTTGCTGCGGCGACGACCAGGCACACGCCGGAGGCGATCTGCCAGGGGATGATCCACCACGTGGCGTAGGTGAGCGTCAGGTGGCCTGCGGTAGGCATCTCGAAGGCCTGAGACCATCCGTCGGCCGCTTCGGTGGCGGCCAGGGCGGTCCCGTCGACGGACGCGCGCCATCCGGAGTCAGCGCGCTCGGCGAGGATGAGGGTACCGCTCGCATCAACATCTCCGCTGACGCTGAGCTGGCTGCCGCCGACCGGGGTGGTCACGCCGGACGCAGATTCGACGCGGACGCGCGAAGGGGTCACGCCGTTCGGGCGCACGCGCCAGACGGTTCCCGAATTCGTGTCGCCGACCTTTTCGAGGCCGGAGGCGCGGTCGAGCCCGGAGGTGAGAGCCTGGGATCCGCTAGCACCCAGGGGCACAAGAATCGTGTCGATGTCGTGGGCGGCCAGGGTCGCGACGGTCGCGTCATCGGGGTAGACGACGAGGGTGTAGGCCGCCTGGGCGAGCGACGCAGTTGCGGGGTCGCGTAGGACTCCTTCCGCGGCACCGGAGCGCGCCTGGGCGAGGGCGAGGGCCCGCGTTGCAGGCGAGCCATCGGTCAGGGAGGGGCCCGAGCCGCGCCACAGGGACGCATTCACCGTGCCGTTCGTGGGATCGCCGTCGAGGACGAGGATGCGCCCCGCGCGCGTCGAGCGCTGGGCCTGCGCGGCGACGGCGGAGACGATCGGCGAGGACATTGGGGAAACGGTCGAGCGCTGCGCGAGCGTGAAGGTCGGGGTGCCCGCTGCGTCGCCGCGTGCGGCGAAGGCGGAGGCAGCCATGCCTCCTCCCGCTCCCAGCAGAACAAGCGCGGTCAGGACACCAAGTGCACGCACGGCGAAGGGACGCGATCCATCCCATGCGGGACGCGAGGCCTCGGCCTCGTCTTCGTTGCCCGACCCGGATCGGGCGGCGAGCACGAGCAGTGCACCGAAGGACAGGGAGAGCGCAGGGGCGGTCCACGCGCTAGCGACGAACGCGCCGGAGATTCCCACGCCGATCTGCGAGGCAGCCCAGCCGGCCGCGGCGGCCGCGAGGGCTCCACAGAAGGCGAGCGCAGCGAAGCGAGTACGCAGGCGCAGGAGAGCAATGCCCGCGGCGGCGATCGCGCCGGCACCGATAATGCCCAGAGCAACGGCCTCGAGGGGCGTTGACGGCGCGGCGGGCATGCCGAGCATCGCCATCCACGAGTCGGCTCGCGTGTAGGCGTGGACTCCCCCGCTCGTCGAGGCGAGAGCCGGCCATGCCGAGGGACGCGCCGCGATCGAGACGTAGGTGGGTACGAGGAGGACGAGGGCAGGCAGCGCTACAAGGAGAGAACGATGCGAGCGCCACACGAGCACAGCCGCACCCAGCGGGAGCGTCCACGGAGCACAGCAGGCCAGGACGACGAGGGCGAGAGCGGCGCATCCGCCGTTGATTCCGCGCGGGCGCAGCGGGGCCTCATCGACGCCGCCGGCACCGGCGACCAGCAGAGGCTTCGGCTGGCCCAAGCAGTATGCGGCAAAGACCGGCAGCGCCGCGTGCGCGAGCGTCGCGGCGAGAACACCGTGCGTGGCGCTCATGAGCAGAGAGGGGGCCAGCGACCAGGCAAGGGAGACGAGGAAGCGCACGCGCGCAGAAGAGGTGAGCACGCGCGAGGGAATCCACGCCATCATCGCGGCAATCGGCGTCGACGCGACCAGCAGGAAGGTGGCGAGCGCTCCCGGGGTGATACCCATGGGCGCAAACGGTGCGCTGAGAATGGACATGAGGATCGTCAGTGGGTCGGCCCCGCCCGCGTATCCGTCTCCGCCCGGGATCCACGCGGACCACGCGGCTCCCCACAGCTCGGACCACGAGGAGGGCAGGGACACCCAGGCACCGCCCACGAGGCCGGTCGCCGTGCCCCACCACTGCATGAGCGCCAGGGTGGCAGTCAGGATAAGAAGCCCCAGTGCAGTCGATGCCGAGCGGAAGCGGTAGCGCCGCATCGAGGCAACAACGAGCGGATCGATCCGCTCTCCATGCTCGTCTTCGTCCACACCCGCGGGTTCCTTGCGCAGCAAGGCGGGAGCCGTCTCAAGCGCGCGGAGGGCCGAGCGGGGAACTCGGCGCGACTGAGCTGCGCGCGCACGTCCCGCCAGCAGGCGCGGGGTCGCGCCGATCAGGGACACGAGGGCGCCGATTTCGGACAGAGCCAGCGAGGCTCGGCCCGTCAGGATGCGCCCCAGGGCGCGGGCAGGGCTCCACACGAGGAGCCACAGCGCCAGGAACGGTAGGATGAGGGCAGGTACGGCCTTGCACCAGTTGTACATCTGGGCGTAGCGGCGCTTGCGGAACGATCTATCGGTCGCGTCGTTACCATCGACGAGAGCGTCGGAGACATCCCCCGTCGGTTCGCTGTGGTCCGTGTCCGAAGCGGCATCGAGGCCGGAGTAGAGGGAGACGCGGGCGTGACGCACGCGCGCCTTGGGGGCCACGATCACGCGATACCCGGCCAGGTGCAGGCGCCGCCCCAAGTCGAGGCCGTCACCGAAGGGGCCGAGCGCGGGATCGAATCCACCGACGGCCTCGTAGGCCTCGGCACTGATGAACAGACCGGCGGTGCCGACGCCGAGGACGTCGCTCGTACCATCGTGCTGGCCCTGGTCGATGTCGTCGTCGCCGATGCGCTCGAGTCGGCGAGCGCTGGCCGTGGCAAAGATTCCGAGTTCGAGGAGACGGCTGCCGTCCCAGCTCATCTGCTTGACGCCGACAGCTCCGACTGTCTTACCGACGGTGGCGGCCTGAATGAGCTCGTCGAGACACTCGGGTTCGGGGGCGCTGTCCTCGTGAAGGATCCACCACCACTGCTCCGAGGCAAAAGGGGCGCCCTGTGCGTGCGCGCGACGAATAGCGTCGCCGAGGTTGCGGGCACGGCCGACGCGCACGAGCTCGGCACCGTCGGGAACTCGATCAGCGGGGAAAGGGGTGACGTGGCGTCCTGCGACGTCAATGATGGTCAACGAATGCGGGGCCACCGATTGTTTCTCGATGGCCC